>MNYP01000106.1 GCA_001873135.1 Helicobacteraceae bacterium CG2_30_36_10 | reverse complement strand
ATCCAAATCTACCTCTATTAAGTTCGCTTCTATACTCTCTTTTATAATAGAATAGCTTTTTAAGATACTCGTATCTACCGTGCAAATTACCGATGTTTTATTAGGCTTATAAAAATCACTGAAATCGGAAATCGTTTCACTTAAATTTTGTACATATTGACCGACTTTTTCCATTTTGACTCTTAAAAATTCTAAAAACTCTTCTCTTTGTTTTTCATCTGCCAAATCATATTTTTCCAATTCTATAGCCACAGTGACAGATATCTGAGTTACAGATATAGAGTTTAGCGGTTGCCTCCATTGGTGTGCTATCATACTTAGCATCTCTCCCATCTGAGCCAAACGGGATTGATGAAGTAGATAAGCATCTTTTTTTTCTGCATCACTAATAGCCTCTTTAACTCTTGACTCTAAACTACCGTTTAATACAACTAAATCACTTTGTAGCTTTTGAAGCTCAATATTTTTCTTCTTCAAGAGATGATGTCGATATAAAAAAGCTAATACAAAAATAAAAGATATAAGCAGAACTTCCTTAAAATATTTATATCCAATTCTCTTTGTATAATTTATTGAGACCCATTCGCTTATAAATTTCTCTATTGTGGAGTGTGTCATATGCGCTGAAATTTTTTCAAATATGTTAAGTAGTATTTTGTCATCGCTTCTTACTGCAAAACTGAGCTTTACCTTATCGTAGAACTGCCCTGTAATCATCAAATCGTTCTTGGATTTAAATTTTAAAGCGTACGAACAAGCCATCAAAGCGTCTATATAACCGTAATATTTACTCTCTTGGACACCTTGCAAACCCTCGTCCAATGATGAGACATAGCGCAATTTAATATTTGGATATTTTTGAATCAGTTTTTGAGTAAAGGAGTTTTCTTTCACGATTGCAAACTCTTTATCTAAAACACTTTCAAAGTCTAAGATGTACTCATGTGTACTTTTTGTAACAATAGCCAATGGCTCTTCATAATAGGGAGTCGTAAAGTTAAGGTACCCTCTTCTGCTTGGAATATCTTCGGCTACTGGAAGTATGTCACACTTTCTCTCTTTTACACTGCTTAAAGACTCTTTCCAAGTTTTTGTTTGTACTAATTTAAAAGGGGTTTTGATTATCTCCTTGGCTCTGTGTGTTATACTGGCAGCTATGCCGATAAGTACCCCATTTTCTATAGCACTAAATGGAAGAAAATTTGGTTGAACACAAATCTTTATCTCTTTTTTATCGTCTAAGTAATCTCTCTCCTGCTTGGTAAACATTGAGATATACTGGTCATAGATAAGACCGTTTAAATGCAATTTACCATTGATGAAACCCATAAGTCTGTAGATATCGTGAATTCTTTGAATTTTATTTTTATCAATTTCTCCAAAGGCAGCCCCTTCTTGGTAAGCCAATTTTTTTAAAGATTCAGCTTCAAACTTCAAAGCATCTTTTGTCTTATTTTGCACATTATAATTTACGTAAATAAAATCAACACTCTCATCTATGTGACTAAAGGCATATTCCCACCCCAACAGAGAAGCATTTCTAAAGTCTTGCACTCTTCTTGGATTTTTTTCCAGCTCTGTTTGAGAGGTGAAAAGGATATCGCTGTAAAAATCAAAACCGTCTTCTTTTGGAGAAAAAAGATCATAAGCAATGCCTCTTTGAGATAATAGATAAGGTTCGTTGGAGGTATATGCAGAGTATAAGTCGACTTTGCCATCTATAAGGTCATCTAAATTAAAGTTTTGCTCTTTTATTATAAGAGAGTTTATATCTACGTCATGTAACTTTATCATGGCGTTAATAGAGGCAGTCTCTTCAACGTCTTGGGTAAGCATTATTTTTTTGCCTGTAAAATCTTTAACACTCTTTATATTTGATGATTTTAAACTGATAAGTATACTTGGAGAAGATTGCAAAACAGCAGACAGCATAACAACTTTTTTACCCTCTGAGTAGAGCTTTACTAAACTAGAGCGCCCGACCCCAAAGTTAGCTCTGCCGCTTAAAACTTCACTTGGAACATTAATTGTATTTTCATACTTTTTTATCTCTACGTCAAGACCGACATCTCTATAAAAACCCTTCTCTTTTGCCATATAATAGCCGGCAAACTGAAACTGGTCTACCCACATAAGCTGCACGGAAACCTTATCTAAAGACTTGGGAGCAGCACTAAGTGTCAATAAAAGAGAAAAAAAAAGAAGTAAAAGTTTCATTAAGACCCCATAAAGGATTTTAGTTTATTATAGCATAAGAGAGAGTGCGTAGTATCTTGCAATGCGTAAAAAACCGGCAGTTAAAACAAACCAAACAAACTTCAGCCGTAACACACCGGCTACAAGTGTTAGCGGGTCACCAATAACAGGAAGCCATGAGAAAAGAAGAACTAAGTAGCCATACCTATTTCCACATGCCAGACTTTTTTGACCGACTTTTGACCTTTGCAGTTTTGTTTTTGTTTTTTCATAGAGCCAATAGCCAAGCCAGTAGTTTAGGGTTATAGCGAGAATGTTACCACTTGAAGCAAAAATAAGAGCTGTGAGGAGAGGCATGTTGTTCATAAGTGCTGCTATAAAAGTTACCTCCGAAGAGAAGGGAAAGATTGTAGCCGCTAAAAAGGCAGAGAAGAAGAGTGCCACCTCAGCCATATTTAGCCGATGTTAGAGTCTGAAAAACTTCAACATCACCTAAAGCATCAAGCAGAGCAATTTTCATTTTAATAATCTTTTATTTTCTTGATTAATTCACGGGCTTGTTTTAAGGCTGAATCAACCTCATCATAAACAAGAGAAACAGCAAGACGTCTTCCCTTGTGTGTTTCAGGTTTAGAGAAAATTCTTACATAACTGTTGTCGCTAAACAGAGAATCATCTACATTGATTACAGGAGCATAGTTATGTACTTCTGATTTGAAAGCTGCACTCGCACCCGGACCGTAAAATGTAAAACCTAAAGGAAGCCCAAGAACAGCACGAAGATGCAGGGCAAATTCACTCTGGCTCTGAGTAATTAGTGTTACCATTCCCGTGTCATGCGGACGAGGAGAAACTTCACTAAAGTAAACTTCATCCCCCTTTATAAAAAGCTCAACGCCAAAAAGACCCTGACCGCCAAGACCGTCTGTAATGGCTTTTGCCATAAGCTGCGCACGCTTTTTAGCCGTTTCACTCATCTGCATAGGCTGCCAAGAAAAAACATAATCACCGTCTCTTTGCTCGTGTCCTATCGGCTCACAAAAAACCGTCTCTTTGCCATTTCTTGCGGTTAGAAGTGTTATCTCGTAGTCAAAATCAACAAAGGCTTCAACTATAAGTTCGCTCGCATCGCCTCTCGCCTCTTTAGCCATTTCCCATGAAGCAGGAATATCCTCAGCACTTTTAGCGACACTTTGACCGTGACCCGAAGAGCTCATAACAGGCTTAATAACACAAGGAAAACCCATACGCCCTGCAGCATCTTTTAACTCATCAAGAGTTTTTACAAACTCATAAGGACCTGTTTTTAGTCCTAAAACCTCTGCTGCAAAGGTACGAATATTTTTTCTGTTCATAGTTTTACTAACAGCGTTAGCGTTTGGTATAACGTTATACCCTCTGTCTTCTGCTATAAAAAGTGCATCGATGCTTATAGCCTCAATTTCGGGCAAGATATAGTCGGGTTTTTCTCTGGCAATAATCTCTAAAAGTGCATCTTTGTCTTGCATGTTCACAACGTAAGAGCGGTGCGCTACATGATGCGCCGGTGCATTTTCATATCTATCGACGGCGATAACTTCAAGACCGAGTCTTTGCGCTTCGATAACCACTTCTTTGCCAAGTTCCCCAGAACCCAGAAGCATAATTTTTTTAGAATTTGATTTTAATGGAGCTGTAAATTGCATTGCAAAACCCTTAATAATAGTTAAAGAAATTATAGCAAAATAGATTAAAAGATTAGTTAGGGATGAGACAAGTTTGGCATGTGGAAATTAGATTTCAAGCAAAGCTTGAAATCTAATTAGTTTTTCAACCCTATAAGAGTTTGTAAAAGCTGGTCTGAGGTTGTAATAGTTTTACCATTCGCCTGGTATCCTCTTTGGATAATTATCAGCTGGGTAAGCGCACGTGAAAGGTCAACGTTTGAAGCTTCAAGAGCAGAGGACTGGATAAACCCACGTCCTGATGTTGCAGCTGTACCGATGATAGGGTCGCCAGAGTTGGCAGTTTGGATGTAAACATTTCCCCCCTCGGTTGCCAGACCTTCATTATTTGTAAACTTAGCCATAGCAATTTGTGCCAGACCGAATGAACGACCGTTTGAGAATGAACCAACAATAGTACCGCTTTGATCGATTCTAATACCGACTAAATCCCCTCCGGTAAATCCATCTTGAGAAATACCTGAGGTAGAGCTGTTTGAGTCAAAACTCGTCATTCCGTCAAAGGCATTGGCAGTACCAAAACTAAGATTTACCTGCTGGTCAGGTGCTGAACCGTTGTTTCCGGAAAATGAAATATTTGGCGGATTATAAGTTGCTAATGAGCCATCATTGTTAAAACGGATAGAGCCTGTTTTTTCATTTGTCGGTGCAACAGTATCTATAGATGCCGGTAAAGGAACAGAAACTTTCATACTCCAAGTACTACCGGTTGTTGCGTCTAATGCAGTTTTTCTAAACTCCATTCTAATAGTGTGCTTAGAGCCGAGTGAATCAAAGATATCTATAGAACTTGAATGTGTTGCAGCATTAAAAGCCTGAGAAAAGGCTTTACCTGTTGTGCCTGCCGGTAATACTGCACTTAGAGCTGACATATTAGCAGTAAATTTACTGTTTTCAGTAATACCTCCAGAGACATCTTTTAACCCAGTAATTTTAAGATTCATATCATAAGAGTCAGTAGCACCACCTAGATTTATAATCTCAAATTTTCCTTGATCAGTAATTCTAATTTCAACATTACATGGTCCAACAGTAGCATCCCCGTTTGTGTCAATACTGTTAGCTTCAACTTCCATAGCATATCGAAGGTCAGACAAGGTTGTAAAAGTTTTATTAGCACCGGCTATGGCAGTTTTTCCAGTTGGGTCATACTGATATTTATAAGCCGTTATAACTGATTGTGTTGCTCCATCTAGACCACTATTTACTCCACCTGCAGCTATGTTAATATTGTGTGAAGCGTTAGGATTAGAATTGTCATTTACAAGATTAATCTTATTGGTACTAACATCATATGTGGCACTAATACCTGTTGTAACAGTTTGAGCGTTTATTGCTGAAACATATCTGCTAGCATTTTGAGCTGCTGATTCAACGCCTGTACCGCCTGATGTTGTTATCTGTTTTGTTGTCCCATCATCTAGAGTAAATGTTACATCTAGCTCATCATTTGCTGGGGCTACAGTAATAGCTGCTCCACCACTTCCATTATCATTTGTTAAACTACCGGCTGTTGCAACACTAGCAGTGAGGTTAGTAAATGTCAATACGTTACCAGCTACACCAACAGTCATATTTGCAACACCTTCACCAGTTTCAACGGCTGCTTTTAAATCAGCATAGGTTGTTGCAGCATCTACATTAAATGCTGCTGAATATGTACTGTTATTTACAACTACACTTATAGTATCTCCAGCAACTGGAGGAGCACTAAAAGTATATGCGACATTATCCTGAGCTCCACCGTTAGCCGTTAAATTACCACTACTTGCAGCAACAGCCGTACCTGTTGTTGTTGCGCTTATAAATGAAGCCCATATCCCCTGATTTTTTTGAAGAGAAAATGCTTCTCCTACCTCATTAAACATTACACCAACATTTCCTGAATCGATTGGATTACCAGCTGCATCAACAGCATCTCCGGTATATATTGGTGTGGCTACTTGACTTGGAGGGGTACCGCTTTTCACTTCATAAGCCGGAGAAAAACTTTTCACAAGCGTACCGGAATTAAGGTTTGCTTTTAAAACAACCTCAGTTGTTGGACTTGCCGGGGTTGTTAAGCCTGGCGCAATATTTATGCTGGTAATAGGGGCAGTTGAGTCAACTTTTCCTGTGGCTTTATCTCTTAACCAACCTTGAGAAATAAAACCGTTGTTATCAACAAAGTTTCCGCCGGCATCAAACTTAAAATCCCCGGCTCTTGTGAATTTGTACGTATTACCGGCATCTGGTGAGATTATGAAAAATCCATCCCCTTGAATGGCAACGTCTGTATTTTTATCGGAGTTTTGGATAGAACCTTGAGAGAATATACGAGTTTGGGAGCTTACGGTAGAACCAAGCCCAACCTGAACAGCATTTTTACCACCAAGATTTCCCTGCGGAGCTGTTGCGATAGAACTTGTCTGAGCTAGAAGGTCTGAAAAGTTTGCACGAGAATACTTAAATCCCGTAGTATTAACATTTGCGATATTGTTTGACTCTATGTCCATCGCTACTTGATGCGATTGTAGTCCGGATACACCGGAGTAAAGTGATTTTAACATTTTAAATCCTTTATAAGTGTGCAAAAAGAAATAAATTCTTTTTGTTTCTTTTTTTATATTTAGTATTAATAAACAGCATTTAGTGTTCCAACTTTAATTTTATTGCTTGGAGGCAGAGAGGATGAATGCTAATTAAGCACCCATATTTAAAGCTTTTTGCATCATTTGGTCTGCAGTTGTTATAGATTTTGAGTTTGCATCGTAAGCTCTTTGAAAAACAATAAGTTCGGTTAATCCAGCTGCATAGCTTACGTTTGAACTCTCTAATTGATAGCTCCTTACTAAAGAACCATTGGTCTCATTTCCACTCGAATCTGTAAAATATATAGGTTTTCCGCTGTTAACGCTCTCTTGAAATCTACTTCCGCTTATTTTCGTTAAGCCTTGGTCATTTTGAAAGTGAAAAAGAGCTATTTTACCAACACTACTTTGATATCCATTTGTAAAAGTTGCTATTATCTCTGCATTTTGATTTATCTCGTAACCCAAAAGATCTCCGGCTTGAAGACCATCTGCCGAACTTGAACCTGATGCTGGGCTATTTATAGCCGTCACGCCTGTATAACCACTGCCCAAATTTATTGCAACAGATGTTCCATTATTATCAATTGGAGCGATTGAAGATAATAGCAAAGAACCTCCAGCATCAAATTCTAATGAACCTGTTTTTGTATCATACACCGTTGTTCCATCCAGACTTGTTGTTTGTGCAGTTACATCCCATTGTATTCCCGGAGGTGTTTGCAGAGCACTTTTAGTAAACTCTAATCTTAAATTGTTTTTTGTGCCGTTTGCATCTACAACTCCGGCGCTTATACTTCTTGGTTCGTCTATTACACCTAAATTTCCTGAAAATGTAGCTGTAGTTGTAGCGGTAGGAGGCATTGTTAAATTATCTGGAAAACTAAGATTTTCTTGGCTTCCTACTGGACCCAATTTTGTCTCAACTACAACTGAAGTTAATGTTTCTCCAGATATATTTTCCCCCATAGTGCCTAAAACATGAAAGCCATCAGTTGTAATTAAATCTCTATTTTCATCAAAAGTAAATGCACCATCACGTGTATATAAAGGCGCTCCATCTCCTTGAACTCCAAACCAGCCATCTCCATCAATTGCCAAATCTGTACTTTTATCGGAGAGAAGAAAACTGCCTGATTGCATATTCATAGTTGTGCCAGAAGCCCTTGCTCCAACACCAACGCTGTCACTTGAGAGTTTTGATGTAGTGTTAAGCGTCGTTTCAAAAAGCGACGAAAATTCAGCACTATAAGAACGAAAACCTACCGTACTTGCATTTGCTAAATTATCTGCCGTGGTATCTATTGCAAATTGATTTGTTCTAAGACCGGATACTCCGCTATAAAAAGCCTGAATCATCATAATAAACTCCTAGTAAACTTCTACAATTTGGTCCATTGGCACATAACTAGAACCAAGTTTTGCAAATGCTTTACCATCTTCAAATCGAATAGATTCTATTGGGTAAGCACCAAGTCTTGTTGTTTGCTGAGTTCCAGTTGGATCAACATAAGATGAGTTTACACGGTAAATTCCGCTCTCAACTTTATTCCCGTTTCTGTCTAAACCATCCCAAGAAAATTTATACACACCTGCATTTAATTTATCTACATCTTCGCCATTTTCTTTCATTGGAATATCTATTGTAGCTATTAAATTATCTTCCAAATCTGTTATATTAATTGTACCTTGCGCTATTTCCTCTGGAAAATATACTTCAAATTCTGCAGTTGCTCCCTCATCAAGAGATATAGCATCACTTCCTAAGTCAGCTCTTTTGCCGATTGCCGAGATGGTTGCAAACTGGTCTGTAGTTGCCAAAGAAGCTGATAACTCTTCTAATGCTTTTCTTGTGTTTTCTGATGATTCAAGACCAGCTAGTTGCGAAGTTTGCGTTAATATTTTTTCAGTATCCATAGGTTCAGTTGGATCTTGATGCTGTAACTCCACTAAAAGAAGTTTCATAAAATCATCTTTACTTAAAGCAGTTTTATCTACTACCGCTGTTGACGCTGCCTTGTCTGCATATAAGGCTGCATTAAGCCCTGTTGATGTAATTGCCATAATAAATCCTTTGCTTATTTATTTGTTTACCCGTATTGTGGTACGACTATTTCTAAAGAGCTTAAAACCTCTTCACTAGCCTCTTCGTTGTCAAAATATGTATACTCTTGTTCTGCCTGTCGTTCATTCTGACGGTTTTGCTGCTGTTGCGAGTTGTTACTTTGCGAATCGTTATTAAAGTTTAATGTAGCATTATTTATTCCACTGTTAGCCAGCTGTGATTTCAGCTCATTGGCGTTCATGGCAAGGGTGTTTATAGCTACATTGTTTGAGCTAACATTAATGTGTAAATTTTTACCTCTTTGAACAATCGTTAAATCAACTTCACCCAGTTTTTGTGGATTCAGCTGAATTTTCACCCTCGTAAAAGGAGACTTATAATCTTCAATGGCAGTTTTCACATCAGCAGAGAGATACCTGATCATCTGTTTTGCTTCATTTAACTTTACTTCAAAACTATCAGCCTTATGAACTGTTAGCCCATCAGTTTTTGAGCTTGTCGTACTATCTTTTGTATCATTATTCTCTGCACGAAGCAGTTGCTCCAGTGTTCCAGTGATACTACTAGCAGTTGGAGCGATAACTTTGGCAGTTGCTACTGAAAAATCTGCAGTTAGTGCAGAGTTATTTTGAGATACTTTTTCCCCTCTCAATAGCAGTTTTAGAGTTTCGTCTGCCTTTTCTTTTGGAGTTTTAACTTCTATTTTAAACTGCTTAGACTGTACAATCTGCTCCGTAGTATGTTCTGTTTGTACCCGTGTTTGTGCTTTGAATAAAGGAGTTGATTTTATCTCTTGAGACTTCGCTTCCTTGGCATGTGGAACTTCACTCTGAAGCTTTACTTCTTTTGTCTGTGGAACTTCACTCTGTGGTTTTAGTTCCTTGGCATGTGGAACTAGCTCTTTTGTGTTCACTGGTTTTACACCTGGTTCTTTACCTTGCACTTCCTCAACAGTTATTTTACTAACATCAATACCAACTATTTTAGCTAACTTAGCCAGGCCTTTTAAGGTTTTAGGAAGTTCTTTTATTTGTGAATTTTTGTAATCATCACTTTGAAGTATCTTAGCTTTTAAATAAACTTTTGCATCATTCACTAAAGTTTTTATCTCATTGACACTTAAATTTTGAGTCAATTTAGGGTTTAACTCTAAAGTCTCTTTAGAGTCCGCTAAAGATATATCTTCATTCTTTAATAAAGCAAGTAAAGCATCATGTTTAGCAGGAGTTTTTACTAACTTTGCCTCTTTTTCAGTACTTCCTAAAGACAAAACTAAAGCGCCATTTTGGACTGCCTTAGACTCTTTTTTATCACTAACCCCTCTCAAAAGCTCTGAGAATGATAAAGTCGGCTTCTCATCAGAAGTTGACAAAGGTAAAGATGTAGTTCTTTCATGTTTTACGTCTAATGAAATCATTTTATTCTCCTCGCACTCCTCTATTTCAGAGGTTTTTACAAATAAAGCATAAATTATTCCACTATTTTTTTACAATAAACAATTTCAAACTATAGTATAATTACCGATATGACTTTCATGAACAAAATAATTTTACTATTACTGCCGGCTCTCTTGTTTGCCGCGTATCCGGTTAGTGTTCCAAAAGAAGGGTGTGTGAATATCTCCTCTTTTGATACAAAATCAAACAGCTTAAATAAGCAGACTTCTAAAAATAAAAAAATAAGGTGCAGAATGGTGTGTGATAAAAAGATATACAAAGAGGAGAAGATAGCAGACGCTATCTCCTTTTATAAGAACTCAAAAGATTATAAATTTACGAAATAAATTTAGTCTAAAAACGACAAATCTTTTTTGCAAAATGTGCTGGCGCTGTTTTGCAGTGTCTCAGTTAACTCCTCTTGTGTCTCTCCATCCACCGGGTAACTAACCATAAAAGCATTTAAAAACTTGTCAAAAGAGGTGTCAAACATTTTTTTCACAATATCTGCACCGTATTTGTCTGTATAAGGCAAAACAAAAAAATAATCCGAACCATAGTTGATAATAGAATCGGATGTTCTGAGTACACTCTTCAAGGAATTCTCAACTACTTTCTTTTCAATGTCGCCAAAATCGCAGTAAAGAAGAGTGAAACTCTCGGCACGACTCTCATCAAGCCTTTGAGCGATTCCTATACTTAGACTAATAAGTGGTTTATAATCTTCAAATGCAAAATGTATGCCTGCCATTTCATCCCCTTTTTTTAAGTAGTGTTAGTATACCTAAAAATATTATAAAATATTAAAAGCTTGAATCTCTTCTCTTGAAGAAAATGGAGAACCTTGGACTTCAACCTCATCATATGAGAGTGTATATATATTTTCAGGTGTAGTTTTACAGTAAGTTAGCACTGCTTTGGTTGCCAAGTACTTGTCAGCCTCACTTGCATTTTTACTAAGCATGGCATGTGGACCTGGAACTCCAACTGTTTTTATATGATAGTATTTATCATTCTCTATATTTTGAAGATGCTCATTCTCCTCTTTATTTCTTCCGACAATAAGCTTTGCTCCATCACTTAGACGCAGATGACGGCCAAACTTCATAACCAATATATCTCTTACTTCAAAGGTGTCATGTTTGATAAAATCAACCATTTTTTTAGAAAAGTTTTCATCGGTTAAAAGACATCCGCCGCCCGGAGATTCAAAATCTTCCAGGCCAATCTCTTTTGCCAACTCCATCTGTCTCTCACGGCTTCTTCCTGTTATGCCTTCAAGTCTCTCTCTATCTACCCAGCCGTTTATCTCAGCAATAGTCGGTGCTAACATTTTTGCACTCATGGGACGTAGAAGAAGTCCGTCACAGTTACTTTCGTTTAGAACTGTTTGAAGGGCTTCTTTATTTTGGCTCATAGGACGCTGCCCCATTACTTCGCCACTTATAAGAAATGATGCACCCTCGGCTTCCATAATACGTTTTGCAACACTAAACATTTTCGCATGACAATCAATGCAGGGGTTAAAGTTTTTCCCATAACCGTGTTTTGGGTCAAAGAGTACCTCTTGAAGATATTCGCTTTGTATATCTATAATTTTGAGTTCTGCTCCAACCTGATCACACATATTTTGCATATGTTCACGTCTATCTTTTGTACTGCCAAAACCTGTGTTTATGTTTATTGCTAAAACTTCTATGCCTTGGTCACGCATAAGTTTTATTGCCAATGTGGAGTCTAGTCCACCACTAAATAGTGCAATTGCTTTCATTATATTTCCTCGTTGAAACACAGGGGTAACTCAATCTCTTGAAGTTACTAGTTCGCCTCGTTTTAATTTCACAATCTTACCACGAAACTTGCGAATATAAAAAGCTTTTTCCTCAAAAGAGATAGAACTTTGCATATTTACCTTCTTTAACTCTCTCTCATAGTGTTTAGATAAAAAAGCAACAAGTTCGGCACGAAGCGCCTCCTCATCTCTGAGTGCGACAATCGAATCATCAACTAAAATAGCCATAAGTTCGGGAGAATCTCCCTGGCCTTGCAGAGCTAAAGCAAACTCTCGTGAGTGAAACTGCAAAAGTGATGGGTCGAGTACATCTAAAATTTGGTCTACAAAGTTAAAGTGCTCTAAAACTGTTTTTATGAGGCTCAGTTCCCACATATCTTTATGAGAATTTTTTTGCATAAGCGGGGCGTTTTGTTTTGTTTGTGTTTGGTTTGTTAGCCTAACGTACGAAGGGCTGATACCCAAGCGAGATGCCAGATAAGATTTATACTCCTCTTGAAGCATTAAAGAGAGAGTCTTCAGATAGGCGATTCCCTCATGCATAGAAGCCTCTTTTGCTTTTGGGTCAGCAAGATTATGGAGTGAAAGTATCTCATCGATAACAAACTCTATAAAAGGCTTTGGCGTTCTAAACATGTTAGACAACTCTTCAATAGCCCCTTTTTGAACCATGTCAGCCGGATCTTGTCCGTTTTCAAAAATTACAACACCGCCGTCAAAACCTGAGGCGCTTAAAAGTTTAGCAGCCTTAAGTGCCGCCACGCGACCTGCACTGTCGCCATCGTAAGCCATAATAACTTTTGCTTCGCCCTTTCTCAAAAGCGGCAAATGTTCAACCGTAAGTGCCGTGCCTAAAGTTGCAACGGCATTTGTAAAGCCCGCCTGATGCAGCATAATAACATCTAAATAGCCCTCTGTTATGATGATTTCATGCTGTTTATAGATCTCTTGTTTTGCATGATGGTAGGCATAGAGAAGGCGAGATTTGTTAAAAAATGGCGTTTCAGGCGAGTTAATATATTTCGCCTGATGTCCGGTTATAGTTCTTCCGCCAAAACCGACCACAGTCCCGTTTGCTGAGTGAATAGGAAAGGTAATGCGTTCTATAAATCTGGCATATGTAGTTCTGCTATCATCATTGTAACCCACAACTCCCATCTCAACTGCTTCTGACATATTAAGCATTTGAGATTTTATGTAGTTGATAGTAGCGTTGGAGTCGGGGGCATAACCGATACCAAATTTTTCAATACTGCTCTCATAAATACCTCTCTCTTTTATGTAAGAGAGTGCTGTTTGTTTTGAGGTCAGAAGATTTTGGTACCACTCACTCACTATTTGCATCAGCTGTGAGCGTGGTTTGTTATTTTTGTTATCGGTATACGAAAGAGAAAAGTTATGCGACGAGGCGAGTTTTTCAAGAGCTTCTGGGTAGTTAAGCTTTTCATACTCCATAACAAACTTAAGAGTGTCTCCGCCGGCATTACATCCAAAACAGTGATAAATCTGTTTGGAAGGGCTTACAACAAAAGAGCCTGTTTTTTCATCATGAAAGGGGCAAGGTGCCTTAAAATTTGCTCCAGCTTTTTTGAGCTCAATGTAGGAACCTACAACATCAACAATATCAAGTCGTGCTTTTAAAGCTTCAATGGAGTCTTGGGTAATCATAGTGGAATTATATCTTGAAGTGCTTTAAAGCAAATATGAAACCCCAATAATTCCATACCAAATTAGACAACAAGCCAACTTGCTCTATAATTAGGTACTTTAAAGCGAAAAAGTCACACCT
>MNYP01000132.1:2586-3585 GCA_001873135.1 Helicobacteraceae bacterium CG2_30_36_10 | reverse complement strand
AGCTGTTTGGAGTGCATATCTACTCGGAAGTCTGGTTAGTTCATATATATTTTTATTTATATGTATATTATCTTCAAAAGTTTTTATTTTCTCATTTAGTTTTTTCTCATTTAACATAAAACGACCTATTCGCTTTCTCTCATAGAGTAAATCACTATGTAACTTTTCAACTTCTGTTGCAGTGAAGCTTCTGTCATTTTGCAGCATAGAAGCTATATATAAAATTTCGTCTAATAAAGAAGCGCTTGTAAAAGGCTTAGAAATTACACAATTTACACCCAATTTATAGATTTGTAATATTTGGGTATTTTCTAAATCTTTTGTAGTCACAATGATTTTTTGATATTTGTTTAGCGATTTTATATTTGTTATTAATTGAGAGATACTCATAACAGGAGAAGAGGAGTCGACAATGATTAAGTCATAAGTGTTTAATTTTACAAATCCAAGACCTGAAGTTGCATCACTGGCATCATCTACTCTAAAAAATATTTTCTCAAAAGCAGGTGCAAAATGCTTAAGAATGTCTTGATCTTCATCTATATACAGTAGTGATAAGTTTTTTGCAAAAGGGATAAGTTCTTTAAGCTCTGCCATAACTACTCCTGATTATTATAGATTTGACTATTTTGTCATATTAGTATTAATAATAAATATTATCTTGAAAGTGTAAATTTATTGTTTAAAGCTTAACCAAAAAGAATTTAGTTCTTTTTGGCACTGCTTTTTAAAGCTTGACAGAAATGGATTTAGTCCATTTACTGCACTGCTTTTTAAAGCTTGTAATCTCTGATAAGGTTGAAGTTTAGGTATTTATAAATCTCACTTTCTTTACCACCGATTTTTTTAGTTTTGTCTAAGTATTCTTCTTTAGTCGGAAGACGTCCAAGTATAGCACAAACTGCTGCAAGTTCTGCCGAACCTAAATAAACCTGAGCCCCTTTACCTAAACGGTTGTCAAAGTTACGAGTTGATGTTGAAAATACTACTGCATTATCC
>MNYP01000132.1:0-2563 GCA_001873135.1 Helicobacteraceae bacterium CG2_30_36_10 | reverse complement strand
ACCTGGAATCTCTGTTCGAGCACCCGCCGCACCGCAGATTGCATAATAACCATCTTCTGTAAGCTGTTTCTCATCCATTTTAGTTGGAGGACATACCCAGAGTGTAGTTGGGACATGACCCTCGCCTTTTAGTACTTCACCGAGTGCTCTATAGTGACCGATGTTTGTCATACATGAACCGACAAATACTTCATCTATTTTATGAGGACGGTTAGATGCTAGAGCTTCAGAAAGAGTAGCAACATCATCCGGATCATTTGGACAAGCGATAATTGGTTCTGTTATTTCGTTAAGGTTGATGTTTAGTACTGCTGCATACTCTGCATCAGCATCCGGCTTCATAAGTGAAGGGTTGGCTAACCAATCTTTCATCTTGTCAATACGGCGCTGGATTGTGCGCCTATCTTCATAACCGGCTTCAATCATAGACTCTAAAAGAGTTACATTTGATTTTAGGTATTCAATAACCGGCTCATTATTTAAAAGTACTGTACATGCAGCAGCTGAACGCTCTGCAGATGCATCGGAGAGCTCAAATGCTTGTTCTGCTTTAAGATCAGGCAAACCTTCAATTTCTAAAATACGACCGGCAAATATATTTTTCTTTCCTTTTTTCTCAACTGTTAAAAGACCTTCTTTGATAGCTTGGTAAGGAATAGCATTTACAAGGTCACGGAGCGTGATACCTGCTTGCATTTCACCTGAAAAACGTACTAGCACAGACTCCGGCATAGTAAGAGGCATACTTCCCGTAACTCCGGCAAATGCGACAACTCCAGACCCACCAGGGAAAGATATACCTATTGGAAAACGAGTGTGAGAATCAGCGCCTGTACCAACTGTGTCTGGAAGCACCATTCTATTTAACCATGAGTGGATCACACCATCACCTGGACGAAGAGCCACACCTGAACGGTTAGAGATAAAGTCTGGAAGTGTATGGTGCATCTCAACATCAGACGGTTTTGGATAAGCCGCAGTATGACAAAATGACTGTAGTACAAGGTCAGCGTTGAAACCAAGTGCGGCAAGCTCTTTAATCTCATCACGAGTCATAGGACCAGTTGTGTCTTGAGAACCGACAGTTGACATTTGTGGCTCTACATACATACCAGGACGAACACCGGCAAGACCTGAAGCTCGACCTACCATTTTTTGTGCTAAAGTGTACCCTTTGCCATTGTCAGCAGGCTGCTGGGCAGTTAAAAATGTTTCACTTGTTCCAAGACCAAGAATACCACGAGCCTTAGAGGTAAGACCGCGACCAATAATTAAGGGAATACGACCGCCTGCACGAACTTCATCGGTAATTGTGTTAGGGTTTAGTTTAAAAGTGGCAATACATTTACCCTCTTTGTGTGCTTCGCCCTTGTAAGGGTAAATAGTAACAATATCACCCGTTTGCATTTGAGAAACATCTAACTCTAGTGGCAATGCACCAGAATCTTCACAAGTTGCAAAAAAGATTGGAGCGATAGTGCTACCAAGAACAACACCGCCGGTACGCTTATTTGGAACACCGGGAATATCTTCACCCATGTGCCACTGAACAGAGTTAACACCGGACTTACGACTAGATCCGGTTCCTACAACATCACCAACATAAGCAATGGGATTGCCTAACTCTTTTAACTTGTTAATAATATTGATAGGATCATCCATTTTAGCTACTAGCATAGAGTTTGCATGCAGAGGAATATCTGAACGTGTAAAAGCTTCCGAAGCAGGAGAAAGGTCGTCGGTATTTGTTTCACCGTCTACTTTAAAAACAGTAACAACAATTTTTTCCGCTAATACCGGTTTTGATGTAAACCAATCAGTATTTGCCCATGAAGTCATAACTTCAGTTGCAGCGGCATTTCCGGCTTTATGAAGTTCTTCAACATCATTAAACGCATCATAAACAAGTAAAGTATGAGAGAGTGCTTCGATTGCAGCAGCAACTACTTTGTCATTTTTTGAGCTTAATGCATCAATCATAGGCTTAACATTGTAACCGCCGAGCATCATGCCCAACATTGAAACAGCTTGTTCAGGGGTTATTGCTTCTAGAGATAGCTTCTGGGCAGCTACATCATTTAAAAACGCTGCTTTAACATACGCTGCATCATCAACACCCGGAGATACGCGATTTGTTAGCAGGTCTAACATTTCATCAGTACAACCTGATTTGATTAACTCTACTAACTGCGCTGTTTGTTCAGCTGAAAGCGGAAGTGGTGGAACGCCTAAAACTTCGCGCTGTGCAATATGTGCTTTATACTCTTCAATAAATGCCATTTTCATTCCTGTTTATAGATTTAGATTATTATATCAAAAGAAAAGTCATCATTATTGAATGTGTTACAAAACTAAACACAATAAAAATAATTTATTTCAAAAATGTATATTATTGTAACACTAAAAGATGCCCACAAATTTATAGCTACTTACTCTTTATAAATAAAAGCCAATAACTCTGTTATAATAAATAAAAATCTATATTAGGAAAATAATCATGTTTAAAAAAACAGTTTTAATACTTTTAGCTCTAAGTGCTTTTTCTGTCTTGGCTCTGTGCGAA
>MNYP01000086.1 GCA_001873135.1 Helicobacteraceae bacterium CG2_30_36_10 | reverse complement strand
TCATCGGCTAGATATTTAATATATTGCTCAACTATTCCATCTGTTAAACCTAAAATTTGTCCCTGGGTGATATATTTTCCCCATTCAGATTCAAGCTTTACAGCCTCTTTAAACATCTCTATTACCTCTGCTCTTAATTTGTCTGTAAAAAGGTCGGGCCTCTCTTTGCGAAGCGTGTTAATAAGGTTTTGAAAGAGTACAAGGTGTGTCACTTCATCTCTTTGAATGAAGCGAATCATCTGTGCAGAGCCAAGCATTTTGCCGGAGCGGGCCAGAGTATATATATATGTAAATCCGCTGTAAAAATAAATACCTTCCAAAATCTGATTTGCAAAACAGGCTTTAACGAAGTTGTGCTCGCTAGGATTTTTAGCAAGTTCTAAATAAACTGTAGCAATTGCATCATTTTTGCTCTTTAGCATCATATCTCTACGCCAAAGGTCATAAATCTCTGCAGAGTTTGTTGAGATACTGTCAACCATAACAGCGTAACTTTGTGAGTGAAGCGCTTCTTCAAAGCTTTGTCTCACTAAAATAAGGTTAATCTCTGGAGAAGTTACGTACGGATTTACATTGTCAATAAGATTGTTCGTTTGCAGAGAATCCATAAAAATAAGTTGTGAGAGTGCCTTGTCATAAGCTGTTTTTTCAACATCTGTAAGGTTTTTATAATCATTTACATCCCTGGTCATGTCAACTTCTTTGGGAAACCATGTGTTATTTAACATAACTTCCCAAAGATTATATGCCCACTGATATTTAATGTTGTTTAGCTCGAAGATTCCCGTCGGATTGCCACCAAATACTCTTCTATCGTTTACGCTTTCTGTTGAATCTGGATTATATATTATTTTTCTTTTCATTCGTTTCTCCAAAATATTTAGTTTATGATTATATCTTTACGAAGGTTCTTTCTTGTTTAAAGGATATTTGCAGAGATAATTATTTAACAGTTTGCTCACTGAAATCTCTAGCCGACTCATCGATAGATTGAACCATACTGTTTTTGAACTCAGTTGCCGTATGCCCAGTTTCATGTGAATATATGATATACACTCCGACCAGCAAAACAAATATCATTAAAAAAGAATTGTTGTTCCTGTTGAATGAAAAAGCCATAATTGCGATTATAATTAAAGAGATTGGATACATTATTCCATCCATGTTTTGTCCTCGTATAATTTACTTAGAATGAAGTATATCATATAAGTATAATAAAAAATAATTTGAGGTTTTAAAAGATATAGAGGAATAATTATTTGCACATGCCAAATAATATGGCATGTGCAAACTAAAGATTAAAAGATTATCTGCTATTTACGAGAATATCTTTTTCTCTCTGCTTCTGTTAAGTATTTTTTACGGATACGGACAGATTGAGGTGTAACTTCAAGAAGCTCATCATCTTCAATCCACTCTAATGCGCGCTCTAAAGACATGTCACGCGGCGGAATAAGTTTAATAGCTTCATCTGCGCCAGATGAACGTACATTTGATTGTGCTTTACCTTTAATAGGGTTAACAACTAAGTCGTTTGAACGTGAATGTTCACCGATAATCATACCTTCATAAACCTCAGTTTGTACACCAATGAAAAGAACACCACGGTCTTGAATACCAAACAGTGAGAATGCTAAAGTAGAGCCCGGAGTCATAGATACAAGCGCGCCGTAAGAACGAGATTCAACATTTCCTGAATATGGACGGAATTCTAAGAAGGAGTGGTTCATAATACCCTCGCCCTTAGTGTCTGTTAAAAATTGACCACGAAAACCGATAAGTGCACGAGCCGGAATTTCAAATTCGATTCTCTGGAAACCTAGACCCATAGGAAGCATTGATTTCATTTCAGCTTTTCTTTTACCAAGACGCTCGATAACTGAACCGCTTAACTCTTCTGGTACATCAATTACAAGGTGTTCGAATGGTTCACATTTAACACCTTCAACTAGTTTAACAATAACTTCTGGGCGAGAAATACTAAACTCATAGTTTTCACGACGCATGTTTTCTGCAAGGATAGTAATCTGAAGTTCACCACGACCAGAGACTTTAAATTTACCCTCACCAACAATCTCAAGTCTCATAGCAACGTTTGTATTCATCTCAAACTCTAGTCTCTCTTTAAGTTTGTTGCTTGTTACGTGCTTACCTTCTTTACCGGCAAGAGGAGAATCATTTACTGCAAATACAACCGTTAGGGTTGGCTCTTCGATGTGCATTGGATCAAGTGCAATTGGGTTAGCAGGATCACAAACAGTATCTCCAACATCAACAGTCTCAAGTCCGGCAAAAGCTACAATATCACCGGCTTCTGCTTCATTAATTTCCATACGGTTAAGACCGTGGAAACCGATAAGTTTAGAAATTTTACCTTTTACCATCTCTCCATCAGCTTTTGCAAGTATGATGTTGTCACCTTTTCTGATAATACCATTAAAAATACGTGAGATACCAATTTTTCCAACATAATTATCATAATCTAGCGTAAATACTTGTGCTTGAGTTGGGTTTTCTCTGTCACCCTCCGGCACAGGAATATGTTCTAAAATTGCATCAAATATACATTGGAAATCTCCATCAGGATCACTCATATTTAGTTTAGCGATACCATCACGAGCTGCTGCATAGATAATTGGGAAATCTTGTTGGTCATCCGTTGCACCCATTGCAACGAAAAGGTCGAACATCTCATCAACTACACGCTCTGGATCAGCTGAAGGTTTGTCAATTTTGTTAATAACAACAATTGGTTTTTTACCAAGTGCCAACATCTTTTTAACAACAAACTTAGTTTGAGGCATAACACCTTCATAAGCATCAACAAGCACTAAAACACCATCAACCATCTTAAGAACACGCTCAACTTCTCCACCGAAGTCAGCGTGACCCGGAGTGTCAATAATGTTAATCTTGTAATCTTTGTAACGAATAGCCGTATTTTTAGAAAGAATCGTAATTCCTCTCTCTTTTTCTAAATCATTGCTATCCATTGCTCTTTCAGCATGTTGCTCATGAGCACCGTATGTTCCTGATTGCTCTAGTAATCCGTCAACAAGTGTAGTCTTTCCATGGTCAACGTGAGCGATAACTGCAATATTTCTAATTTTTTGCATAGAGTTCCTTATTATCAGTTTCTTAATATTGTATGAAACTGATCTAAAAATTTTCGCGATTATACCTAAATAAATGTTAAATAATCGAAAAAGAAGTGATATACTTATAAATAAATTACATATTGAGTATATATATTTTACAAATGTTAAACAATATATCTATAAAAAATAGATTTAGTTTTATAAACCAAACTATATTCTGGTAATTATAATATTTCTAAATATAGCAAATCTTAATTTTAAAGACACTTATGATTGATTATCCAAATAAATTAAATAAAATCTTTGATAAATTACAAAAGAATGGTGCTTTAGCAGTCATAATTGGCGGCTATATAAGAGATAAAATACTGAAAATCGATTCCAAAGATATAGATATTGAAGTTTATGGAGTCTCTTCATTTAGTAAATTAGAGTCTATTTTAGAAGAGTTTGGAAGTGTTAACAGTGTAGGAAAAAGTTTTGGTGTATGTAAGCTTCACACTCAAGACCTAAAACTTGACTTCACTCTGCCACGAATAGAGAGTAAAACCACAAGCGGCCATACCGGTTTTGATATAAATATTAAATCGGATTTGGACTTTATATCTGCAACTCGCAGACGAGACTTTACTATGAATGCTATTGGCTATGACGTTGTTAATAAAAAAATTCTCGATCCATTTAATGGTATTGAGGATTTAAAAAATAAAATTTTAAAATCTGTTGATGCAAAAAGTTTTATAGAGGATCCTCTTCGAGTCTACAGAGCAGTTCAGTTTTGCGCCCGATTTAATCTAAAAATGCATAGCCAACTGTTTAATCTCTGCACTAAAATGATTAAAGAGAATATGCTTAGTGAACTTTCAAAAGAAAGAGTATTTCAAGAGATAAAAAAACTTCTTTTAAAATCAGAAAAACCCTCTTTGGGTTATAAACTTTTTAAAAAATTAGGCATTACAAAAGAGTTTGATGAACTTCACTTTCTTGTACAAAACAGTTGGAATCAAGTTCTAAATACCATCGACAATTTAGCACAAAACAGAACCAGCAGCGAAATCACTAATATAGTTTTAATGTTAGCAGGGATTTGTTATAAACTTGATGTTGTAAAAACAAAGAGTTTTATTATAAAACTAAGTGATGAAAAAGAGTTATCCAAAAGAGTTTTATCTTTAATATCAAATCCAATAACTACAGTTCTAAGTGATTCAAAACTTTACAAACTTGCAACAAAAGTAAATATTGAAGAGCTTTTAATTTTAAACAGAGCAGTTTTTAAAGGCACTAATAATCAACTTTATAAAACTTGTGATGCGATACAAATAAGAGCTAAGAACTTAGGTGTCTTAAATAAAAAGATGCCACCTTTTCTTAGAGGAAGAGATATCTTGGCATGTGGAATATCTCCTTCAAAGGAGTTCTCAACTATTTTAGAAAAGGCATATGAAGTACAAATGAATGGAGAATTTCATTCTCACGAAGAAGCCACTGCTTGGCTAAGAAAGTATCTAGCTCCTTAGTTTAACTCTCATAATTTTTTTCCAGTGGTGCTAAAAAATTGCCCTGCAAATAATCAATGTTTAATTCCTCGGCTATCTTAATACTCTCTTCATTTTCAAGCATTTTTACCCATGTTTTTACACCTTTATTATGCGCCATAATAGTAAAACCGTTAATTATGCTCTTATGATCTTTTCTCTGTATATCTTTGCTATAAAGAGAATCAAATTTCACAACATCTATTTTTAAATCTCTTAAATATAAAAAACTTGTATGGATTGAGCCAAGTCTGTCAATAGCTATCAAAACACCCATATCTCTAAGCGATTTTAAGATTAAGTTATATCTATCAATATGTGAATAGTATTCTGTTTCGGCGAGAATAAACATAATTTTATTTTTTGCCTTGGGGTTGGCACTAATAAGTTCTTTTGCCTTACTTAAGAAGTTTTGATTTCTCAATGAGGTCGGTGAAATTGTTTGAGCTAATATTTGTTCACTTAAAAAAGCAGATTGGGTAATATTCTTTTCTAAAATCATAAAATCATATTCACTCATAAGTCTAAGTCTATTAATAACCTTCATATAACTTTTTTGATGAATTATTTTATTCTCCGGCGTTTTTAATTTTACTATACACTCTTTAATCATTGGTTTTTTATTTTCAAAAACATCTTGTGCCATTACAAGAAAATTTTTCTGATGAATTGCATTTACAACAAATAATTCTAATTCATTAGGATTTATATCTTCTTCCTTGAACGAATTTTTTATGTTTCTTGTTTTCTTTTGTATTTCAAATAAATTTTCTATAAGAAAATCTAACTGATTTGAAAAAACCGTATCAGTAATAGAACCTGATATTTTAACCTCGATATCATCTACTTTAAATTCATCACTTTTTAAATATAGTAATTCTAAAATCGTACTATAATTGCCTTTTGTGCCCTTAAAACCTATTATAAAGTCTCCACCTTTTATATGCCCTATCGGAAAATTCCTTATATCTTTATCTTCTAAATATTCACTTACCCAAGAGACAACCTTGAGTATTACTTTGTCTCCATTTTTTAAACCGTAAAGATTATTTATATCATTTAAATTATCTATGCTTATTAACATAAGAGTATAATCACTATTTTTTTTTATCTCTTTTTTTAAATACTTGTATAAATATTCTCTAGTAAATGTTTTTGATACTTCATCCGTTATTCTTACATCAAAACCGCTATATATTATATAAAATATAAAATAGATGCTAAATGCTATGAGCAGTATTAATTCTATATAAAAAGTTGCGTCCAGAGTTTCATATGTTGTAATAAGCGTATTTGGGACTAGAGCAATAATGAGAGCAAAGATTGGAAGTCCCATTCTAAGAGCTAATTTAAAACGGTATTCTCTCTCTTTCGTCTCTGACAGCAGCATTTAGTTTATACGTCTAAATGTTTAACATCTTTTGCATGCGTTTCAATATAGTTACGGCGAGGTTCAACTTCATCACCCATAAAGAGGGTAAATGTATCGCTGGCTAATTCAACATCTTCAATAGTTACCTGAAGTAAAACACGATTTTCAGGTGTCATTGTTGTTTCCCATAACTGATCAGGATTCATCTCTCCAAGACCTTTATAACGTTGAATATAAGAACCTTTTTTAGCATAATCTTTTACACTCTCAAGTATTTTGATTATATCCTCTTCAAAATGTATATCCCACTCTTGAATCTTTCTAAATACAAAATCAGCCTCGGCAAAATGTGGAGCAGCAAATAAATCATCATTTATAAGTAACTCTTCCATTCCCCCTTGTGTTTGAACAAAAAGATGGATAGAATCTTCAGTTATTGAAGAAGTTAAAATATTGTTATCTATAGAAATTAAGAATTTTTCAACTTCTTTGTACATAGTAGCCATATCGAGACCGATAATATCAGGGTTTTCTATAAAATATCTTATCAAATTAACCAGGGCATAACGGCGTTCTAGTGCAGTAAGTGAACTAGCATAATGATCAACCATTTTAAAGTATGATACTAAGTCATTGTGCCCTAATATTTGGTTCTCTAAAGATTCAACACCGTTGTCAATCAAAAAGTCATTCATCTCTCTGTCATCTTTAAAATAAATCTCTTTTTTACCTTTTTTATAACGGTAAAGCGGTGGCTGTGCTAGATATAAATACCCTTTTTCTACTACTTCACGGAAATGTCTAAAGAAGAAAGTAAGAAGAAGAGTTTGAATGTGAGAACCATCAACATCAGCATCGGTCATTATAATAAGTTTATGATAACGAAGCTTATCTTCATTAAAATCATCACCTATTCCACAACCCATAGCTGTAATCATATTTGTAATTTCTTCTGACTTTAAAACTTTATCGAGTCTTGCTTTTTCAACATTTAAAATCTTACCTTTTAGTGGTAAAATCGCTTGGAAGACTCTATCTCTTCCCATTTTAGCTGAACCGCCTGCAGAATCCCCTTCCACTAGATAAAGTTCACAAATACTTGCATCTTTACTTTGACAATCGGCAAGTTTACCTGGAAGAGTTCCAACACTCATGGAATCTTTTCTACGAGTGAGTTCTCTTGCTTTTTTAGCAGCTTCACGGCCGCGAGCAGCCATAAGAGATTTAGAAACTATAGCTTTTGCTTCAAGTGGATTCTCTTCAAAGTATTTCGAAAGAAGTTCATACGTTGCTTTTTGAACCAAGGGTCTTACATAAGTATTTCCGAGTTTTCCTTTTGTTTGACCCTCAAATTGAGGTTCAGGTACACGAGCAGAAACAATAGCAATAAGACCTTCACTTGCATCTTCACCGGAAATTTTTGTATCTTTTTCTTTTGCATTTCCATTTTGAGTATTGTAATTAGAAATAACGCGAGTGAGTCCTGCACGAAAGCCAGCTTCATGTGTACCACCGTTTGGTGTACGAATATTATTTACAAATGATGCTAGCTTCTCTTCATAAGAATCATTATACATAAGTGCTATATCAAACTCTATATCTTCAATTTTCGCTGTGAATGAATAGATTTGTGCAACAATTTCTTTTTTATTAATATCTGCAACATACTGTGCTATACCACCTTCAAAGTGGTACTCTTCTTTTACATCTGTTCTTTCATCTTTAAAAATTATAGTAATAAATGGATTTAAATAGGCTAGTTCTTTGAATCTTTTAGCAAGATAATCAAATTCGAAAGTTATGGTTTCTGTAAATATACTAGGATCTGGAGAAAATTCTATTGTCGTGCCGGTTTTACGAGTTTTACCAGTTGTTTCTAAAATATTTTGCGGAATACCCATTTTGAAATCTTGTTCAAAAATTTCACCTTCACGATAAATAGTCATATGTAAATCACTAGAGAGTGCATTAACTACTGAAACACCAACTCCATGAAGTCCACCAGAGACTTTATAAGTATCTTTATCAAATTTACCACCGGCATGAAGAACGGTTAATACTACGGTTGCTGCTGATATTCCTTCCGTCGGATGTAGACCTGTAGGAATACCACGCCCGTTATCAGTAACTTTACAAGTTCCATTTTTTGTGAGTATTACGTTAATGGTATCACAATGACCTGCCATTGCCTCATCAATAGAGTTGTCAATTACTTCATAAACTAAGTGGTGAAGACCTCTGTGACTTGTGTCACCAATATACATACCAGGTCTTTTTCTTACGGCTTCTAAACCTTTAAGAACTTTAATATTACCAGCACCATAATTTTCCATTAAACACTCCATTTAATATATTCTCTCACGAAAGCTTCACTTTTAGTGAAAATACTTTGGCATAATTAGAGATATTCTATCATTATTTTTCTAAAAAGAAGTTTGAGGGATTTGAATAAATCATTCCATTTAAAATGAAATGATTTAGAGTTTTTATATAACTATTGGCATTACAACTGTTTTAAAATTATCATCACTTAATATAAAGGGTAAATTTCCTTCATTGAGTCCTATACTAAACTCTGAATTATTTATACTATTTAAAAAATCTAGTAAATATCTGCTGTTTATTGCAATAGTAAATAGAGTTGAAAAACCGGTATTAAATCCTATTTCTGTTTTAGCCTCTATATTATCATCACTCAATGATTCAAAAGTTATCAAATCATTTAAAAATGTAATTTTTACATCTGTAGAAATAGTTGTGATTTGTTTTATAGATTCAATCATAACAGCTTTTGGTAAAATGAGTTCATTTGCTATTTCTTTAGGAATAATTCTGGAATATTCTGGAAATTTACCATTTATTAATTTTGTAAAAAAAGTATATTGATCTGAATGAATTATTAAATTTGTTTGATCATAATAAAGTTCTATATTATCAAAAAACAGCTTTTGAATCTCAACAATTGCTTTTCTAGGCAAGATGATTGATAATTCATTTGAACTCTCATTCTGAATTGTTACAACAGCTAAACGGCGTGTATCTGTAGAAGCAAAATTAATAAAGTTTTGTTTAATATCTATAAGGGCACCATTTAATTCAAATTTAGGATTATTGCTGTCTATAGCCGGAGTTATTTTTTTAAGAGAATCTATAAGTAAATGAGAATTTATTGAAATGCGAGATTTTCCTTCATAACTTGGAAACTCCGGAAATTCATTGTGTGAAAATGCAGGCAGTTTAAAATTAGAATGTGATTGTGAAATATATAACATCTCATTTTTTACTTCTAAGTTAATATCACCCTCTTTTAAAATTCTAACAATATCTAATAATTTTTTACCATTGGCAGTTACACTTCCTTGTGCAATAACATTTATTTTATCTGTAACAACTTCATATCCAATTTCGAAATCTGTTGCTCTTAAAGTTAATTTAGAGTCAGTCACATTTAAATAAACATGTGATGTAATCTGAGAAGTATCTTTTTTTTCTAAAAAAGGTCCAGCATGAATTAGAATATTTTCTAATATTGATTTTGAAATATTTATCTTCATATTCAATCCTATATAATTTATATAATTTTAGTATGTAGTAGTAGGTGTAAGTGAATATGTGAAAAACACTCATTTAACCCTGTCTTTGGAGTTATATTGATGTGACGAACATATCAAACTCTTTTCACAACTGTTCACATAGATGATTATATCTTTTTTTCTCTTTGATTTTTTCTTTTTTATGAATTGGATGTTATTTTATTTGTTAATTCATTAATTTTTACTTTAAAATCTTCATCATTTACTATTAATTCATTAATTTTTTTAAGAGTATGACTTATAGCTGTGTGATCTTTCATACCAAAATACTGGGCAAGTTGAGGCATAGTGTTTTGAGTAAGTTCACGGCATATATATATAGCTATTCTTCTGGCATATACTAAATTTTTACTTCTGCCTTTTGATCGTATTTCACTTGGTTTTATATTTAAATCTTTTGATACACTATTTGTAATCATATCCATAGTTAGATTTGCACGATTTTCTTGAACTTGGTCTTTTAATACATTTTTTGTAAATTGTAAATCAATATCAACATGCATCAGTTGTGAATAAGCATGCAGTTTAGAAAGAATACCTTCTATTTCACGTACATTACTCTCTATCACTGTTGCTATATAATTTATAATATCTTTAGTAAGGGTAACCTTGTTTATTTCACATTTATTTTCAATAATTGCTATTTTTGTTTCAAGTTCCGGCGGTTGTATATCTGCAACAAGACCATGCTCAAAACGGCTTTGAAGCCGTTTTTCTAAGCCGCCTATTTTCTTAGGATGTTTATCCGCCGTTAAAATTATCTGTTTTCCGGCACCCTTTAGAGCTTCAAAGGTGTGAAAAAATTCTTCTTGGATACCCTCTTTATTACTTAAAAATTGAACATCATCTATAAGAAGAACATCACATTTACGATATTTTTCTTGAAATCTCTCCATAGTTTTATTTCTTACATGGCGAATAAAATCATTTAAAAACTGTTCAACAGTTGTATAAATTACAACCTTACCTTGATTTTGAAAAACATTACCGGCGGCTTGCATAAGGTGGGTTTTACCTAAACCTACACCTCCATATATAAAAAGAGGATTATAAAGTTCACCTGCTTTTTCGCTCACACTTTTAACAGCTGCATAAGCAAACTGGTTAGATCCGCCAACCATAAAGTTGTCAAATATATGGGAGGGATTTAAAAGCGACTGACCTGCTTTTAGTTGGGTTACTTTTTTTATTTTTCTTTTATCTAGTTGATCTTTTAAGGATATAGAAATAGTAACTTTAGAACCGTTTTTCATTTCAAAAAGATGTGCAATTTTTTGTGTATATTTACTCTTAATCCAGTTAGATATGAGTGCATTAGGAGCATAATAAATTGCTAAATCACTTGTTGATTTTTTAATATCATACGTTAATCGTTTTATGTATCTGTTATATTCTATTTCCGTTATTTCTTCTTTTAAGAGTGATAATACTTCTTGACCTATATTCATTTAAAACCTTATATTGTTAGTTCATGGCGCCTTTTTTGAGTACATGAACATTCTGTATGTGAATAATATCGCCTTTATACAAAAAAGGAATTAAAAAGAGTTGATATTATGTGAATAACTAAAATATTTGTTATGTGAATATGTGAATATTGCAATATATTTGGCATGTGGAAATAGATTTGTATATAATCTCTCAATAAATTTCCACATGCCAAATAGGATATAGATGATAATATTAGGAATCGACCCCGGCACCAGAAATATGGGCTATGCTTTAATATCACTGGAAAAAGGCAAAATAACACTTGTAGAAGCCGGACTTATAAAGATGAAAGCAGAAGATTTGCAGTTTCAAATTCCTCAAATGGTGGAGGGTTTAGGAAGTATATTTTCTAAACATAAAATTGATGAAGTTGCCATGGAAGATATTTTTTATGCACATAATCCGGCAACAACTATAAAACTAGCGCAGTTTCGTGGGGCAATCATGTTAAAACTTCTCCAAGAATTTGGACAGTTTAGTGAATATACCGCTCTTCAGGTAAAAAAAGCTTTAACAGGAAACGGAAAAGCTACAAAAGAACAGGTAGCATTTATGGTAAAGAGGCTTTTAAATATAAAAAAAGAGATTAAACCCCTGGATATTTCCGATGCTATGGCCGTGGCAATAACTCATTCGCAGAGAGTTAAATTAAAAGAGAGTAAAGCTTAATTAGTTTATTTTTCTCTTTTTATGTAAGAATTTTTTGCTAAAACATTCTATTATATAAATAATAAATTAGATATAATCAAACAAAAAAAGGTTTAAAATGTCAAAGTTTGAAAACGTAAATGTAGTAAAAGAAGCCAATATTTATCATGATGGCAGAGTAACAAGCAGAACAGTTGAATTTAGTGATGGTACGATTAAGTCTTTAGGAATTATGCTTGAAGGCACTTATACATTTAATACTGCCGATAGAGAAGTTATGGAGATGATTTCCGGTTCTTTTGAAGTAAGATTGCCGGGCAGTGATAAATTTGTATCAATGCAAACTCCGTGTTCATTTGAAGTTGAAGCAAACAGCGCTTTTGACATAAAAGTACAAAGTGTTACAGACTATTGTTGCTCATATTTTAAATAGATTTTAGTATTGGAGTAGGAATATGTTTATGAAAGAGATTATTGTAGAAGTTAAAAAATAGCTATAGAGTTTTAAAATGAACCCTCTTGGCATTTTAAATCTGCGCCTATTATATGGCATGTGGAAGTTTTAATATTTGAAAGATTAGAACATTTGGAAATACTAAGAGCAAAAACATTATCTTCATAAAGAAGGGTTATGCCTTCACTCATATCTACAAATGAGAGCTTCCCTACAAGTTTTGCTTCACTAACACCGCTAAATTCAAGTTTTATAGTTATCCAGTCAAAGGCTCTTGCAGTGTCTTGAGTGGCTAAAGTAATGGAAATTGTTGTTGGTGTTACAATTTCCACATGCCGAAGTTCCCCATCTACAAAATTATTAAACCTTTGTGCAAATGATTTTAAATTTTTTGCTAAGAGAGGTTTCACAAAAATTTCCCATGAATTTGAAGGCCTATTGACAACCAACACACTCCATAGATCTATCTTGCGTATCATTTGCAACTTCCGGAGATTGTGAACGAAGGTAATAAGTAGATTTAAGTCCAAGTTTCCATGCTAGCATATAGATGTCATTTAAATACTTTCCGCTGGCTTTATCAAGCGTTATAAAGATATTTAGGCTCTGACCTTGGTCTAACCATTTTTGGCGTATGGCAGCAGCTCTGATGAGCACTCTTTGGTCTAAGTCATAGGCAGGAGTATAATAACTCCATGTTTCAGGTGATAGGTTTGGAGCAACTACCGGAATTAGACCGGATAAATTTTCTTCAGACCATTTTCTTTTAAATACCGGTTCAATTGCTTGCGTGGTTCCTGTTAGAATTGAGATTGAGCTTGTCGGAGCAATTGCCATTAGGTAGCCATTTCTCATACCCTGATTTTTTACTTTAGTCCTGAGTTCATCCCACTCATATGTTGAAGCAAAAAGACCGCCTCTGTCAACAAGATTTCTAACTTCAGCATTTGCATGGTCTTGAGGCATGATTCCTCTGCTCCATTTAGAGCCGGCAAATTCTGGATAAGTTCCTTTTTCTGCTGCAAGATTTGAAGATGAATTGATAGCGTTATAACTAACAGCTTCCATAATTTCATCAATTTTGTCAAAGTGCTCTTGCGTTCCCCACATGATTTTTTGCTCTGCAAGCATCTGCGCTTCACCCATAACACCAAGACCGATAGATCGACTTCTCATGTTAGTGCGTTTTACTTTTTCAACAGGATAAAAATTTAAATCAATAACGTTATCCAAACAACGAATCGCTGTCGGTACGATTCTGTCTATATCTTCTTTGGTATTTATGCGAGAGAGATTTACCGAAGCCAAGTTACAAACAGCGGTTGTTCCATCGATTTTTTCTTTCTCTACCACATAGATAGGTAAGCCGCCCAGTGAATCAAGCGCTGTTATTTTTTTAGCCGGTTTTGTTATTTTGCTGTCAACTTGAACTAAATCATTCTCTTCATAACTAACACTATCTCCATTCTCAAAAATAAATTTTATTTTATAATGGTTAGGTTCTGTATTTTGAAATATTTCTGTACAAAGGTTTGAACTTCTAATAACACCGTAATGATCATTTGGGTTAGCTCTGTTTG
>MNYP01000150.1 GCA_001873135.1 Helicobacteraceae bacterium CG2_30_36_10 | reverse complement strand
CTTTTTAAGATCAACAACCTTTGAATTTTTAATCTCTTCGATTAGCTTTAATATACTATTGATTTTTTCATCAGGTGTATTAGTTAGTAAATCTTGATTTGGGAAAAAAGTTGTATTATCTATAAGTGAGCCTAAAAGTTGATATCTTTGTGTTTTAAATGAAGTGTGCTTATCTTTTTTTCCAAGATATATGTCCATAATCGCGTCCAAAAGCTTCTCGTAATCTTTTTCATACTTACGAAGTTTAAAACTTCCAAGAATGCTATAAAATGACATATGCAGAATGGTAGCTATATAAAGTAAAAAAATAGGAACGACAACCCATAATGCAATAGACAATAATGGTAAGGGAATACCAAATAAATCAAGACTAATACTCTCTTGAGTCACAAAAGCATAAACGTACCACCCTACTAAAATAATAAATATCATTGCAACTGCTGTATATCGCTTTATGTACATGTTAATTCCTTAATTTTTTGATTTTTCTACTATCTCTCTACAATATATACAATATATGGCATGTGGTTTAACCTTTAGTCTTTGAAAGCTAATAAGGTCCTCGCACATTTCACAGATACCGTAATCACCATGGACTATTTTACCCAATGTAACATTTATTTCATTTAATTCTTGCTCTTGTTGTCTAACAATTGCACTTTCAATCATAGAGTTATTATTAACAGATGCGTAGTCACCCTCATCATTTAATTCCAATGTGCTTAGTTCAGCTAACTCATAGTTAACGCCAGTGATATTTTTCACAATCTGTAATTTACGATTTTCTAGAATACCTTTAAAGTACTTTAATTCACTTTCTTGCACTTAGTTCCCTTAGTATGAAATATATTTTATTTGTGGTACGGATGATTAGTTAATATAGAAAAACCTCGATAAATCTGTTCTAGCAAAACAACTTTTGCTATTTTATGACTCATAGTTAATTTTCCTAAACTTATAACAGCGTCACTTTTTTTTAAAAAGTTATCTTCGAAGCCATAGGCTCCACCCACAAAAAATTTAATGGATATTTTATCATTTAAAAGCTTACTAAAGTCAAAACTATCAATTAATTCCCCATCAGGGTGCAAACTAATACAATAAGAACCACTTATATATGGTTCTAGAGCTCTTGTGTAAGCCTGTTGTGAGGCGTTTGGTGAAATAGTGTGTGATTTCGCTACATCTTTAGGGAAAATTTCAATTGCTTCTACTTTTGCGAAGCGAGAAATCATCTTTTCGAGCTCTTTATACAAGGGGTCGTAAGTACTTCTCTCTTTCTTTGCAATTGAAATTATATCAATCTTCATTTATAATACCAGTCCACTTCCAATCACATGGTACGTTACATGATTAAACTTATCATTAATATTAACGCCACCAATAGCTGCAACAAAATGTTTTGATTTTAATGCCAAAATATCTAGCTCTAAACCAAGAACAACCCCTACATCTTTCGTACTACTTTCTCGATAAGCACCTAGTCCAATATAGTTTAAATCCATCTCATTCGCTTCTAAAATCTCTTTCTCATTGTGAGTAGAAATACCTAATATTTTATCTTTATGTATAACACTTCTAAGTATTTTCACTGCTTTAATTGCATCTGAATCTATAGCTTTTAAATCTTCTTGACCAAGATGAACACCATCACAAAACTCAACCAATTCATAGGCATCATTAACTATTAAAAAACCGTCATAATACTTTCTTATTTTGATAAGTTGTTGTTTTATAAAAGGGATATCCGCAGTTTTATTTCTATATTGAATAATTTCAGCACTGTTTTGTTTTGCTATTTCTATAAAATTTTCTAGCGAGATACCCTTTTTATCTAGCAAATCTTGATCACAAAGGGCATATAAGCGCATAAGTTATTAAGCTTTTAAAAGTGTTAAGAGATTACTAAGGGTAGCTTTAAGCTCATTTCTGTTAACTACCATATCGATTGAACCTTTTTCTAATAAAAATTCTGCTCTTTGAAAACCATCTGGTAAATCAGACCCTATAGTTTGTTTTATTACTCTCTGACCTGCAAAGCCGACAAGAGCACCTGGTTCGGCTATAATGATATCTCCTAGAGTAGCAAAAGAAGCACTCACTCCACCCATAGTTGGATCAGTTAAAACTGAGATATATGGAAGTTTATGATTTGCCAGTTTTGCCAGTGCTGCTGAAGTTTTACTCATTTGCATTAATGCAAAAGTACTCTCTTGCATTCTAGCGCCACCGCTTGCACTAATAATTATTAGACCCTCTCTTTTTTCAATGGCTCTATTAACTGCTCTAACAATTTTTTCACCTTCCACTGAGCCTAAAGAACCGCCCATAAAAGCAAAATCAAAAATAACTAATTGAGCATCAACCCCATTTATTTTACACTCTCCACTAACGACTGATGAACTTCTACCGGTTTTTTGAGTTGCTTCTTCAATTCTCTTTGCATATGAAATCTTATCTACAAATCTTAAAGGATCTACAGGCTTTAAGTTATCATCAAATTCTACAAATGTTCCCTCATCTGTTAAAAGAGCAAGTCTCTCTTTAATGCCTATACGAATATGATAGCCACATTTTGGACATACATAATTTTGATTTTCAACTTCTTTATAATACATCAAAGATTGGCAAGACTTACATTTTATCCAATGAGCAGGCGCTTCACTTTTAGTAGCTTGTTGCTTTGTATCCGAGTTTCTAGTAAAAAGATTTAAGAGGTTCAAAAAGTATCCTTCATTGTATAGTTGGGCGAAACTATAGCAAAGTTATACTTTATTTATAGAATTTTTGAGGAATTTTATTGCTAAAAAGTTACTTATCCACATATTGTGGATAAGTAAAAGAAAGTTATTTTAAAAGAGTTTTAGATATGGTTTTAGCCGCTTCACGACCGTCATATACGGCTGTAACAACTAAATCAGCACCTCGAAAACAGTCTCCGCCGGCATAAATACCCGCAGTTGTAGTTTCATGAGTTTCTTCATTAATAATAATTCCACCCCAACTATTAGTTTCAATACCATTTTCATGCAAAAATGAAGGAACAACAGGAGTAAAGCCCAAAGACATAATGATGACATCAGCATTTTGTCTAAATTCACTCCCTTTTATCTCCTCAATTTTTTGACGGCCACTTTCATCTTTTAAACCTAAAGTAGTTTTAACAACTTCAACAGCAATTGCCTTGCCACTTTCATCTAAAATTATCTCTTTTGGAGAGGCTAAGAACATAAAGTCAACACCCTCTTCCATAGCATTTGTATACTCTTTCTTGCTACCCGGCATATTATGAATATCACGGCGATAAAGACAAGTTACGCTTCTAGCACCTTCTCTTTTTGCAGTTCTAAGACAATCCATAGCAGTATCTCCCCCACCGATCACAACTACATTTAAATCTTTAAAATCAAATTTTTTATCATATGCTGTTTTAAAGTTTTTCTTTTGAATGTTAGTTAAATAATCAATTGCACGATAAATATTAGGAGATTTTTCACCTGTTAAGCCGGCACTTTTTGCTTTTGTTGCACCAATACCAATAAAAATGGCATCATGATCATCAGCTATCTCTTCAAAAGAGGTATCTTTTCCAACTTCACAGTTAAGAATTATCTTTAATCCAGCTTCTTCAAGTAGTCTAACTCTACGTTCAACTATCTTTTTATCAAGTTTAAAATTAGGAATACCATACGTTAAAAGACCACCTGCTCTATCACTCTTTTCATACATAGTTACAGCAATTCCTGAACGAAGCAAATACGTAGCTGCAGATAATCCAGCCGGTCCACTCCCAATAACTGCTACTTTTTTATTTGTAGTTATACCAGGAAAATCTGGTTTGAAACCAGCTTTAAATCCCGCTTCTGTAATATGCGTTTCAATCCCTCCGATGGTAATTGCACCATGCCCATCATTTAGTGTACAGTCACCTTCACAAAGTCTATCATGAGGGCATATTCTACCCATTACTTCAGGGAAGGGTGATGGCTCATTTGATAATCTAAATGCAAATTCCAAATCTTTTTCTGAAACAGCTTTTAGCCATTGTGGTATATAGTTATGTAAAGGGCATTTATTTAAACAAAATGGATCACCACATTGAATACATCTACTACTTTGTGTTGCTACATCGTGTTTATCATACATCTCATATATTTCGCCAAAATCTTTTGTTCTATCGACAACTAGTCTTTTGCTAGGTGCCACTCTTTCTATTGTTAAATATTCTCTCATATTAATCTCCATTCTCAAGATTTAGAGGCAGTTTTGTTAAATTTTTAGGTTTAATTAACCAAAAATTTCTAACCTCCACTCTAAAGTTATCAAGTAATTCTTTCGCTTTTTTACTCTCTGTTTCAACTACATAATCTTTTAATAATCTTTTTAAAAGGAGCCTCGCATCTGCACCTTCATCGGTATCAATTCTCACTGCTTCAACTAATTCACGATTTACATTTTCAACAAAGGAGTGATCAGCATCATAAACAAAACTGACACCTCCTGTCATACCTGCACCGAAGTTAATACCAGTACGACCAAGAATAACAATAATACCACCCGTCATATATTCACAAGCATTATCGCCGGTACCTTCAACTACAGCAATAGCCCCGGAATTACGAACGGCAAATCTTTCTCCAACACTTCCTGATATATAAAGCTTACCGCCAGTAGCCCCATAAAGACATGTATTACCGCCAGCACTAAACTCTTCACCCTGGTTTTTAGAAGTAACAATTATTCTACCTCCGTGCATGCCTTTACCAATATAGTCGTTAGCTACGCCTTCTAGATACAGAGAAACTCCATGTATTAAAAATGCTCCAAGTGCTTGACCTGCCGTACCCTTTAGATTAATTCTGATTGTATCTGAGTTAAGTCCTGTGTCGCCGTAAAACTGAGCAATTTCGCCACTTATTAAGGCACCAAAACTTCTATGTAAATTTGTAATTTCTCTAGTTATTTTCACTTTTTGCTCAGGATGTTTAATAGAAACATATGCCTCTTTTAAAACATCTTTTTCAAAGGCATTGTCATCAAATGGTGGGTTAAATCTTTGTTGATGTGTGTTAACTCCCTCTTCTTCATGAAGAATAGCACTAAAGTCAAATTTTTGAGCAAATTTGTCATCAATAACTTTAAGTATATCAACACGACCAACCATCTCTTCCATCGTTTTAAATCCAAGCTCAGCCATTATGCAACGGATATCTTCAGCTAAAAGAGTGAAAAAGTTTATAACTTGGTCAACATGTCCTTTAAAGAACTCTTCACGGAGTTTCTCATTTTGAGTTGCGATTCCCACTGAACATTTATTTACATGACAAATACGAAGCATTTTACAACCAACAATAGTTAGAACACCTGTTCCAAATGCAAAAGATTCAGCACCTAATAATGCAGCTTTTACAACATCTAACCCTGTTTTTAAGCCGCCATCAGTCTGAAGTTCAACAAGACCTCTAAGATTATTTGCCTTAAGTGCATTATGTGCTTCGCTAAGACCAATCTCCCATGGATTACCGGCAAATTTAATTGAAGTAAGTGGAGCAGCACCCGTTCCGCCATCACCGCCGGAAATAATAATTTTATCTGCATATGCTTTAGCAACACCGGCTGCGATTGTGCCCACACCGATAGTTGAGACGAGTTTAACAGCTACTCTCGCCTTAGGATTAACTTGCTTCAGGTCAAAAATAAGCTGAGCTAAATCTTCAATAGAATAAATATCATGGTGCGGAGGCGGTGAAATAAGCGTAACCCCCGGAACTGTATGACGAAGTTTTCCAATCAACGCAGATACTTTATGCCCTGGCAGTTGTCCACCCTCACCAGGTTTTGCTCCCTGTGCCACTTTGATTTGAAGCTCTTCTGCACTTCTTAAATACGCCGGAGTAACACCAAAACGTCCTGATGCAACCTGCTTGATTTTTGAAACTTTTTCAGTACCGTAACGAGCAGAATCTTCACCGCCCTCACCTGAATTTGACTGAGCACCGATTCTATTCATTGCAATAGCAATTGTTTCGTGTGCTTCAGGAGAGATTGAACCAAGGCTCATTGCAGCGGAGGCAAATCTTTTGAATATTGCTTCTTTAGGCTCAACTTCAGAAATATCTATAGATTTTCTATCAGATTTAAATTCAAAGAAATCACGAATAAATTTGAAACCTCTTTTGTTTACTAAATTTTTGAGTACTTCATAATCTTTTTTACTACCGCTTGCTGCAACAGCATGGATGGCATGAATAACAGCAGGACCAAAATCATGATGTTCTTGTCCGTTATAAAACTTATAAAACCCACCAATATTTAATGGGAAAATTGTATTAAATCCATCTTCTTTAAATGCATCATTATGGTAACGCTGAAGTCTTTCATCAATATCATCATAGCTTAGTCCCCCGAGTGCAGAATGTGATGTTGCAAAACAATCTTTTACAATTTCCTTGCTCAAACCAAGAACATCGAATAAACCTGCATTACGATACGAAGCCATCGTTGCAATACCCATTTTCGACATAATTTTTAAGAGTCCGTTGTTAAGTGAAGAATGAACTGATTTTAGTGCATCTTTACAATCAATACCTAGTGCTTTAGATTTATCTAACTGATTAAGTACAGTTGCAAAAAGTAAATTTGGATAAATAGCACTCGCACCATATCCTAAAATTACTGCTGCCCCATGAGAATCAGTAATTTCTCCTGTTACTGCTATCATAGATACCAAGTGGCGTATTTTAGCTTTTAACAGTGCTATATTTACACTACCAACCACCATAGCCATAGGAATTATTTTTTTATTCACACCAAACTCATAGTCATCTAATATGACTATTCTTGTGCCTTGATTTTTTACAGAATCTAGAATTTTAGATATTAAAGCATCTAATGAACCTTTTAAGTCTTTTGTATATGCTGTTGAAAATGTAGTATTATGATAAAAAGCCTCATACCTAGGTGAATTTTTATCTCCGAATGATTTTAATACATCAAGTTTTTCACTTGTAATTATAGGAGAAATGGATTTTAAACGGTGTGCATGACTTGGCATTTCATCAAGAATATTATGAACTTCACCAAAACCTGTGTTTAAGCTCATTACAACTTTTTCACGAATTGGATCAATCGGCGGGTTTGTTACCTGAGCAAATTTTTGTTTAAAATAATCAGAAAAATTTCTTTGTTTTGTTGAAAAAGCAGCCAAAGGAGTATCATCACCCATAGAGCCTACTGCTTCTTTTGACTCTTTTAACATTGGCTCAATAACTTGTTCAACTATCTCTTGAGTAATATTAAAGTATCTTTGTCTTTTAATGAGATCGTCACCATTAAACTCAAAATTGACCACATATTGCTCTTCAACATGTTCTTGAAGATAAATCATATGTTCATTCAGCCACTTCATATAAGGGTTAGAGCTTTTTAAGTAGTCGTTAATCTGTTCATTTTTAAGAATTTTTCCAAATTTTAAATCAAGTCCAAGCATTTCGCCAGATTGAAGACGGCCTCTCTCTTTAATATCTTTTTCAGCGATATCAACAACTCCATATTCACTTGCTATAAGAAGGTTATTATCTTTAGTAACGATATATTTAGAAGGACGAAGACCATTTCTATCTAATACACAACCAAGATAGCGGCCATCAGTTACAGAAAATGCAGCCGGACCGTCCCACGCTTCAAATACAGTTGAATGATATTCATAAAATGCACGAAGTTCAGGGTCCATATGCGGAGCATTTTGCCAAGCTGAAGGAATAACTGCACGAACAGCCTTAAAAAAGTCCATACCATTCACAATCAAAAATTCGAAGAAATTATCAGCAGAAGCACTATCAGAAGAATTAAGTTGTAAAATTGGTAAAATTCTTTGAATCTCTTCATCGGTAAATACTTCACTTTTTATAGACTCAGATTTAATCCTAACATTTATACGGTTACCCTCAACAGAGTTAATTTCACCATTATGAGCAACTGCACGAAAGGGTTGTGCCAACTTCCACATTGGTAAAGTGTTTGTTGAAAATCTTTGGTGGAATAGTGAAAAAGAAATTTTAAAATTTTCATCTTGAAGATCTTTATAAAACTCTTTAAAATGGGTAGGCATTATAAGCCCTTTATATGAAAGAACTTTTGAACTCATTGAAGCTATATAAAAATCCATATCATCTACAAGTTGATGCTCACACTCTTTACGAGAAAGATATAAAAGTGCATCAAACCTATTTGTCGCCATTATAGAATTTGGAACTATAAAAAGTTGTACTATATTGGGCAATTGCTCAAGGGCTTGATCACCAAGTGCATTTACGTCTGTCGGTACTTCTCTGCTAAGTACTATTTTTAAATCATTGTGAACACAAATCTCTTCTAGCGTTTTTAGACAATCTATATTTTTTGTAAAAACAGATGCTATTGCAAATTGCTTTGAGAGTTCAACACCCTGAGCTAATGCCTCTTTTCTCATAAAAGATTCTGGCATAGACAAGAGAAGTCCACAACCATCACCGGTTTTACCATCTGCTGCAATCGCACCACGGTGCATCATTCGTTCTAATGCAGTAACTGCATCATCTAAAACTTTATGTGATGCCTTATTTTTAATATTAGCAACAAGGCCAAAACCACAGTTGTCTTTGAATGATCTTAATAAATCATGATGTTCAATCATTTTCACTCCTAAAATTTATAAATTAGATAACAATTTTTTATCAATTTAAGCTTTTTTTAAACGAACTTAGTCTATTTAGATAAAGTGTTTACATTTTACTCTTTAAAGGTTTAAGAAAGTATAATATATGAAATGTTTATAAAATATTTTAAATTTTGTGTATAAAAGAAGCAGGTAATGCAGGGTTACATCATAAATCTCAATAAAGTCAAAGATGAAGATTTAATAGTCACTATAATATCAAGAGAAAGCTTAGATACCCTTTATAGGTTCTATGGTGCCAGACATGGAACTATAAATATTGGCTTCAAAATAGACTATGAAAAGGAAGAATCAAGTAAATCTACCGTGTCTAGGCTAAAGGATGTTATACACATAGGTTTTAAATGGATTAATGATTATAAATTACTGAGATTGTGGCAAGATTTTTTAGCACTTTTTCATAAGCACTTAAAAGATGCAGAGGAGCTGGGCGAATTTTATTTTGAGCTTATTGAGAGAGCCTCAAAAGAGTGGAACAAACAAAATCCAAAAAGAGTGGCAATAGAATCTTATGTCAGACTTTTAGAGCATGAAGGAAGACTTCATACTGAATTTAACTGTTTTTTGTGTTCGGGGGCTATTAGTGGAGACATTTCCCTCATACGTGCATTTTTGCCAACGCATAAAGAGTGCACGCATACGCTAAGCATACCAAAAGTTGCTCTGCAAGAGCTCTTTAATAATAAGTCTTCTCTATTCTTGAATGATAAAGAAGTAGACAGACTTTGGCATGTTTTACTTGAAGGAATTTAAAACTACGGATTAATTACGAAAAAAATTATTTGAAGCATAAGCTTTATTTAAATTTATCCTGATACCATGAAATCAATATCAGCCTTACGCGCGCGGTCTCATAAAAAAAGGAGAAAAACAATGGAAATACCGGTAATAATTTCATTCACGGCTTACATGCTAGTGATGATAGGAATAGGATTTTATTTTTATTTTAAAACAGATGATTTAAGTGATTTTGTTTTAGGAGGACGCAATTTAGGTCCAGGAGTTACAGCACTGAGCGCAGGTGCATCGGACATGAGCGGATGGTTGCTTTTAGGGCTTCCGGGCATGATGTACTCTCAGGGAATTGTCGGGAGCTGGATAGCCGTGGGTCTTATAGCGGGAGCATTTTTAAACTGGCATTATGTGGCAAAACCGCTTCGTGTTTATACCCATCATCTGGACGATGCGATTACTATTCCTGATTACTTCTCAAACCGCTTTAATAAAAATGGGAATTCTCTTCGGGTTGTAACGGCTATAGTTATTCTTGTTTTTTACACTCTTTATACCTCTTCAGGACTTGTCGGGGGTGCAAAACTTTTTGAGGCAACCTTTCATCTTGACTACGACATAGCCCTTATGGTTGGAAGCTTTATTATTGTCTCATACACTTTTTTAGGTGGTTACAATGCCGTAAGCTGGACTGACTTTATTCAGGGCATACTTATGATGCTTGCCTTAGCTGTTGTACCTTTAGTTGTTATTTACGATATTGGAGGCTTAAGTGAGGGACTCAAGATTATAGAGTCTATTGACCCATCCAATCTGGATATTTTCAGCGGAGCATCCATAATCGGGATCATCTCTTTAATGGCTTGGGGACTGGGATACTTTGGTCAGCCTCACATTTTGGTTCGTTTTATGTCTATTCGCCATGAGAACGAGATAGCGCGTGCAAAAACCATAGGTATGACGTGGATGATTATCTCGGTTATCGGTTCATTGGCGGTCGGATTTTTCGGACTCGCTTATGTCGTGTCACACGGAGTGGAGCTTCAAGACAGCGAAAAAATCTTTATAACACTCTCCCAACTCGTTTTTAACCCATGGATAGCAGGTTTTTTACTTGCTGCGATTTTGGCGGCAATCATGAGTACCGTTGACTCTCAGTTGCTCGTCTCTTCCTCTGTTTTGACAAGAGATATTTACCATGCCATACTCAGAAAAGATGCAAGCGACAAAGAGCTTGTATGGGTGGGAAGAGGCACGGTAATAGCCATCGCTCTCATCGCTTGGTATATCTCTACAGATGAGTACTCCAGTGTCTTAAAACTTGTATCTTATGCGTGGGCAGGATTTGGTGCGGCATTTGGTCCGCTTATAATTCTCTCACTTTACAATAAGTCTATAACTAAAAATGGAGCTATCGCAGGAATGGTTGTCGGTGCTCTTACTGTCATAATTTACAAACAGATAGCGGGCGGAATTTTTGATCTGTATGAACTCCTCCCCGGTTTTGTCGCTGCTTGGATTGCTATACTTGTGTTTAGCAAAATAGGGGCTAAAAATTCTGAGGATGTTGAAGAGATATTTAACGAGGTTCAAGAGAGATTAGGGAAATAGACCGGCATGTGAAAATATTGGGCATGTGGAAATAAATTGATGATTTTAACTTATAAGGCACAATGATGGCAAAAAAACAAAAACTTCAAGAAGACAAAGACGTAAAAGATACAACTAAATGGTTTTGGTGGGAGAAGAATGTGCTTGTTTTTAACATTTTAGGAAACCCATCTGCAAAACAAACAAAAATTGGAAAACCCTTTGGAAATCAACTCAAAATATCGGTTGCTTGTGCTCCTGTTAACGGTAAAGCAACTGATCACCTTGTAAAATTTTTAGCAACTGAGTTTGGAGTAAAAGTAAAAGACATCGAGGTTGTTTTTGGAAGAATGAATGTAAATAAGCAAGTAAGAATAGCCTCACCGCAAAAACTTCCCAGACCCTTTAAATAAGGAAAAATAAAGTTGTTAACTAAAATCGACAGAGGTATACTTTATATGCTCGCAGGGGCATTGATATCTGCTTTAAACGGCGCCCTTACAAAAATTTTGGCCCAACATATGAGTGCACTTGAAATAGTCTTCTTTCGCAGTATCATAGGTGTCTTTATAATTTTGTATGCTTTAAAACATACAGCTCCAACACTCCAGGGCGGCAAGTTTTACATGCTCATTAGTCGGGGTATTTATGGTATCTTAGCAATGATTCTGTATTTTTATACTATCAAAGTTATACCACTCGCAGAGGCAATAACTTTAAACTCAACTTCGCCTCTCTTTGGGTCTATCTTAGCTTTTTATCTATTACAAGAACATCTAAATAAAAGAACGATTCTCGCGCTTGTTATTGGTTTTTTTGGAATTGTATTCATAGTTAAGCCATTTGGAATGATGATCTCTTATGAGCATTTTTTAGGAATTCTTGGCGGTTTTTTTGCTGCTGCTGCCTATACAACGATTAAAAAAATTAAAGATATTTATGACGCTAGAGTTATTGTTCTCTCTTTCTCCGCGGTTGGTACACTACTGCCTGGGCTCTTTTTTTTAATTGCACCTTATATTGAAGTTCCAGAATCTATAAGCTTTTTATTTCCTGAGTTTATTATGCCTAGCACTTTGTATATATGGTCTCTTATAGTGTTCATCGCTCTTATATCTACACTTTCTCAATGGCTTATCACTAAGGCATATAGCGCTTCAAATGTTAGTATAATAGGTGTGATTAGCTACACGACTATACCTTTTTCAATAGCTTTTGGATGGATGCTCGGAGATCCCCTGCCTGATGCATTAACCTATCTTGGAATAGGTTTTATAATTGTCGGGGGCATTTTAGTTGGTATAAAAAAAACAAGACTACAAAAAAACATATTGATAAAGTTGCTTGATTTAGGCTATTTCAGCCCCTTGTTTTTTTTCATTATGCCTTATTTTACGATTTTTTTGCAACCAATGAGGCGACTCTCACCTTTTCGCCTCTTAAATTCACATCATCTCTCTCTTCATAATAGATAATATCAAGACCTATAAAAGAGTGAAGAAGTTCATTTTTTCTCAGCAGATAATCTAAATTCATCGTTTCATGCTTATAATCGCCGTGAGCTACTATAAAACTCTCAAATATCAACACTCCGCCACTTTTGAGTGCATCTTTCATTTGAGAAACTAAACGGCGGTTTAAGTAGTTTATGTTGACGATAAGGTCGTACTTGTTTGGAGTTATGTTGTATTTGTCCAAATCCGTATCTATTTTCTTAATCATAGAACTCTTTTTTATCTTGCTTAGTGCATAATCAGAAAAATCTACAGCATCGATCAAAAAACCTTTTTCTGCTAAAAAGTGCGTATTTCTTCCCGTTCCACATGCCAGGTCAAGTGCTTGAACAACGTTTGCTAAGCTTGCATATTTTTCTACTATTTTTGCAACATTATCAGGCATCGGAAATTCAACAAATCTTTTATTCCATCTCTCTTTATCTTCATACATTTAATTTTTCCTTTATTTTTTTATTCTCGAAAAAAAAGTTTTTCGTAGCTTCAGGGGGTTGTAGCTGCTTAAGTCCCTGCTACTAAAACGGGTGCATTCGTTTTAGTGCGTAGCATCATGAGAGTTTACTTTTATACTCTTCATAACCGAACTCTTTGACTACGTCTAAAGTCCCATCTTTTCTTAAAATAGCTAAAGAGGGGAGTTTAATTCCATTGAAGGTTGTATTTTTAACAAAAGTGTAATGAATCTGATCTTCAAAGATAACTCTATCTCCGATTTTTAAGGGTTCGTCAAAAGAGTAATCACCCATAATATCCCCCGCAAGACAGGTATTTCCACCAAGTCTGTAGGTATATTTTTTCTCTAGAGCTTCACCGCTTCCTCTAACTTCAGCGCGGTAAGGCATAGCCAAAGTGTCTGGCATGTGGGCTTCAGCGGATGTGTCAAGTATGGCAACATCCATGCCGTTATGAAAAACATCAAGCACTTCTGCAACTAAAACTCCGGTTTTCCAACCCACCGCTTCACCGGGCTCTAAGTAGACTTCGACACCGTATTTGGCACGAAATTCTTTTATAAGGCGTATGAGTTTTTCGACGTCGTAGCCTTTTTTAGTGATGTGATGTCCGCCGCCGAAATTTATGTATTTGAGACCTTTGAAGTGTTTTGAAAATTTCTCTTCAAATGCGACTAAAACCTCTTCAAGAGCATCCACATTTTGCTCACAAAGCGCATGAAAATTCAGTCCGTCTATGTGCTCTAAAACCGCTTCATCAAAATTTGCAAGCGTAGTTCCAAGACGGCTGTAAATTCCACATGGATTGTAAATATCTTTTGGAGAAGAGGAGACTTCAGGGTTTATTCTCAGAGAGAGCCCGGCATGTGGA
>MNYP01000104.1 GCA_001873135.1 Helicobacteraceae bacterium CG2_30_36_10 | reverse complement strand
ACTTGCAGTTTTAGAACTATCATTCCCACATCCGGCAAGAAATAGCATAAGCATAAAAGAAAATGTTTGTTTTAACATCTTATCTCTGTTTTATAGTTTTTAGAAAATCAGGATGAGCATACTCAATATCCTCTTTTTCACTGAGTTTGTTTGTTACATCTAAAGTTGATTTTTTATCTTTAACTTTTAGGAGGTAGAGATTAACATCGAGAACTTTTTCTACGGTAGCATTAAATTCAAGAAGATACTTTTGGAGATTTGAACTCTCATAAAATTTTACAATCAGCTTATCTGAAACGCCAATAAGTATTTTTTTATCATTCACGTAATAATCTATATTTGTGTTGCCCCTGAGTATAGAATTCACAGGCGTAAGCTTTATCTGCTTGTTGTTTTGATAGTAATAATTGTCGCTTGCATGCACAAAACTTGCAAGCAGTAAAAAGAATATAGTTATAATTTTCATGCTTGTATTTTAGCATAAAATAATTTGCGTAGTGTAAATACTAAATTATTTTCGTGAGTTTTTAATCATCTCATACGCCTGATTTATCTCTTGAGTTTTTTCAGTCGCTTTTTGCATATAAGCTTCATCTTTGCCTTGTGACTTTATGATGTCGGGATGGTACTCACGTATAAGTTTTCTATACGCTTTTTTGATAACATCTATGTCGTCACTCTCACTCACGCCTAAAAGTTTATAAGCATCTCCTATATTTGCTTTTGGATGCATATTTTTCATCATTTTTTCAAATTGGTCAAAAATAGCATGATAATGAGCCGGGTCAAATTCAAAAGCTTCGGCGATAGTTTGGAGTACCTCTTCTTCATTCTTACTGACTTCGCCATCAACAAAAGCAAGCTGAATTAAAAAGCTCATAAATTGCTGTTGTTTTGATTTGTCTCTTTTTGTAGCCTGACCCAGCGAACGAGCAATATCTTCAAAGTTGCTAAAGTTGTCTTTTTCTTCACTGAAAATTTTTTTTAGGATATCTTTTGTTTTTGCAGACTCCGGAAAAACTGCTGATATGTCATCAAACATAATCCCAATAAGCTGAGCCTCAAGAGCATCAACTTTTCCATCAGCCTTTGCCAGTTTTGCAACAAGCGCCACAAAAAGTCCAAGTTCGCTCTTTTGTAGAGACTCTTTTGAGACAGAAAAATTCTTAAACGCCTCCTGCGAATAAGCGGTGTATTTGGAGTAGCTTTTAAAAATATAGTAAAAAACTGCTACGAGAATGGCTAAAAAGATAATATTTCCCATGGGAATCCTTGTATAAAAATAATAAAAAGTATACTGTAAAATTGTGAATGTATTTTTGTGTATGAGTGAAAGGGTTGTGTGCCCCCAAGGGCATTTGTCACTTCGTTGTGGCATGTGGAAATAAATAGGTGCGATTAGTGCATTTGAGAAAAACTCATGTACAATTGCGTCCATGAAACGAATAAGAGAATTAAACAGAGGGGTAAAGTATATGCTTATTGCATCCTTTACCTTTGCTATTATGGGTGCTTTTGCCAAACTTGCCAGTGAGTCTATGAGCTCTTTGGAAGTAGTATTTTTTAGAAATGTTTTTGGTGTTGTTTTAGTGGGGTTTGCAGTTTTGAGACGTCCCATGAGACATGTCGGCGGGAAACCTTGGCTTTTGTTTTTTAGAGGTTTTATGGGTTTTACCGCACTTTTGGCGTTTTTTTATAATATTGCGCATATACCTCTGGGTGATGCGATGACATTTTCAAAAACTTCACCGATTTTTACAGCTATTTTTGCATGGATGTTTTTACAAGAGAAGCTCTCTCTCAAAGGGTGGGGAGCTATCGGCATAGGTTTTGTCGGTATTGTGCTTATCACTCAGCCTAGTGGCGAATGGTTTACTAAGTATGACCTTTTAGGGATTTTTAGCGGAGTAGGCGCTGCACTTGCGTACACGTCTATCAGAGAGTTAAGAAACTATTACGACACCCGTGCGATAGTTCTCTCCTTTATGGGAATCGGGACAATAGGACCCGTTATTTTGTTTATCATATCTGCGTATTTCCACATGCCATCTCTTGATTTTATCTTAGGCGAGTTTGTTGTGCCTGAGGGAATAGTCTGGTTTTATGTCATCGGCATGGGAGTTCTCGCAACCATTTCGCAGCTGCTTATGACAAAGGCTTATGGAGAGACAAAGGCGGGAATTGTCGGTGCTGTGAGTTACTCCAATATTGTTTTTTCCATCGCAGTCGGCATGCTTTTAGGAGACTCTTTTCCTGATCTACTCACGGCATGTGGAATCTGTTTGATTATCTTTGCAGGCGTCATGGTCGCACGTGCTAAGTAGATATTAAAAGCATTATGCTATAATCTTTTTCTATTTTTAAACCCATCTAAAAGGTAAATTTATGACACTATTAGCAGGTCCTTGCGTTATTGAGAGTGAAGAAAATATTTTTAAAATTGCTAAATCTCTAGAAATTTATCAAAACGACCCGAGTATCGATTTTTATTTTAAATCGAGTTTTGACAAAGCAAACAGAACATCCTTGGATAGTTTTCGAGGACTTGGTTTAGAAGAGGGTCTGAGAATCTTAGAAAAAGTAAAAAACGATTTTGGGTATAAAGTTGTAACGGATGTTCATGAATCTGCACAAGTAGTGAGCGTGGCTGAGGTTGTTGATATGCTCCAAGTGCCTGCTTTTTTATGCCGTCAGACTGATTTGCTTGTGGCATGTGCAAAAACTACAAAAGAGGTAAATATCAAAAAAGGGCAGTTTATAAACCCGCCTGATATGAAATACTCGGTAGCAAAAGTGCTTCAAACCCGCGGATGTAACGAGGTAAGTTACGAGAACTCTAAAAAACACGGAGTCTATTTGTGTGAGAGAGGTTCCTCTTTCGGATACGGAAATATCGTCGTAGATATGCGCTCTTTAGTAATTATGCGAGAGTTTGCTCCAACTATTTTTGATGCGACTCACTCCGTTCAGATGCCCGGAGCACTTGGCGGAAAAACAGGCGGTGACAGCTCAATGGTTCCATACTTGGCAAGTGCCGCCGCAGCGGTGGGAGTGGACGGTTTCTTTTTTGAGACACACTTTGATCCGAGCATTGCGCTGAGTGACGGACCGAATATGATAAAGCTCGAAACCTTAGAAGCTTTAGTAACAAAAATAAAGAAGATTAGAGAAATACAATAAATTGCACTAGTGCAATGGGCTTCCTGCCGAAGGAAACCTAGTGTTAACGTAGATGGCGGAATTATTTCCGACATCGTATAAAATAAATGAAGGGTTCCCTTCATTTTATGAAATAAAATTAAGGAATAAAGATGAAATTAGTTGAAGGCAAGTTAAAAGTATTAAACGGCAAAAAAGTTGCGATTGTAAGTACAAGATGGAACCACTTTATTGTGGATAGATTAGTTGAGGGTGCGAAGGATGCTTTTGCCCGTCACGGCGGAGTAGATGAAGATTTAACACATGTTTTAGTGCCGGGAGCTTTTGAGCTTCCTATGGTTATCGACAAGCTTTTATCAAGCGGTAAATATGACGCGGTATGTGCTTTGGGTGCAGTTATTCGCGGTGCGACGCCTCACTTTGATTATGTCTCGGCAGAGGCAACAAAAGGGATAGCAATGATGAGTTTGAAGTACCAAAAACCCGTATCATTCGGTCTTTTAACAACTGACAATATTGAGCAGTCTATAGAGAGAGCCGGTACAAAAGCCGGTAACAAAGGGTTTGAAGCGATGACGGTTGTTATAGAAATGCTTGACCTGTACGAGGTAATATAATGGCGACTCGTCATCACGCAAGAATGGCCGTCGTAAGTCTTTTATACGCTTATGACTTAGGTAACGGAAATATAGCCGAGCATACAGATGAGATTTTAGAAGAGAAAAAAATCCGCAATAAACAAAAAGATTTCGCACTTGCACTTTTTTCAGGCGTTATGGAAAATCTTGAAGCCTGCGATAAAGCTATAATCGAGCATTTAAAAGAGTGGGATTTTGAAAGACTCGGCAGTATTGAGAGAGCTACTCTTAGACTTGCCTCTTATGAGATTCTTTTTGGTGAGCTTGACTCTGCTGTTGTTATCAACGAAGCAGTTGAGATTACAAAAGCATTCGCAAGTGAGCAGTCTCCTAAATTTATTAATGGTGTTCTTGATGCTATTTCAAAAGATAAATCTGAAAAAATTTAATGAAATATTTTTTAAAAAGAGTATAAACCACAAAAAAATGAAGGATGAGGTAGTTCTATATGAAGAGATTAACAAAAGAAGAAGCTCTTGATTTAATCAAGAACGCTGACTTAAAAGAGCTAGGTCGTATGGCCTCGGCGCGAAAAAAAGAGCTACACCCAAAAGGTATTACAACTTTTGTGGTAGATAGAAACATCAACTATACAAATATCTGCTGGGTTGATTGTAAGTTTTGCGCATTTTACAGACATGAAAAAGATGCAGATGCCTATGTGCTTACGTATGATGAAATAGATGCTAAAATAGATGAACTTTTAGAGATCGGTGGAACGCAGATTCTGTTTCAAGGCGGCGTTCATCCGAAGCTTAAAATTGAGTGGTATGAGGATTTAGTGGAGCATATTCATACGAAATATCCACAAATTACTATTCACGGTTTTTCCTCCATCGAAATAGATTTTATTGCTAAAGTCTCCCGTATTATGGTTGAAGAGGTTTTAGTGCGTTTAAAAGCAAAAGGTTTGGCTTCGATTCCGGGAGCTGGAGCTGAAATACTAAGCGACAAAGTGCGTGATATTATCGCACCTAAAAAAATTGACTCGGAAGTTTGGGTGGATATTCATAGAAAAGCTCATAAAATTGGTATTAAATCAACAGCAACTATGATGTATGGAACAGTTGAGAGTGATGAAGACATCATAGAACATTTCGACATGATACGAAAACTTCAAGATGAAACAGGTGGCTTTCGTGCTTTTATAATGTGGAGTTTTCAGGGAACAAATACCGAACTTTTAAGACTTATTCCAGATATGGAAAAACCATCTTCAAACCGTTACTTGAGACTTTTGGCAGTTGCGCGTCTTTACCTTGACAATGTGGTAAACATTCAAAGCTCATGGGTGACGCAGGGCCCATACATCGGTCAAATGGCTCTGCGTTTTGGAGCCAATGATTTAGGTTCAACTATGATGGAAGAGAATGTTGTAAGCAGTGCAGGTGCAGCATACTCCATGGCCCAAGAAGAGATGGTGCAACTTATAGCTGATATAGGCGAGATTCCCGCAGTTAGAAACACGGCATATGAAACTCTGCAAAGATTTGCATAATGATTAAAACACTTTTTACACTACTAATTTTAGGACAAATAATAATGGCAGCAACGATAGAATATATTGAGACAAAGGGTCTAAAAGTACCTGTTATTATTGAGAGTGACAAAAGATTGCCTCTTGTAACAATGCAATTTACTTTTACAAACAGCGGAAGTATTACAGACACGACAAAAGCCGGTTTGGCAAAACTCAGCGCAAAAGTTCTTGGTGAGGGGACAAAAACATTAGGAAGCAGTGCTTTTGCAGATGCTTTAGAAGCTAAGGCTATTCATATTTCAGCATCTGCAGGAACGGAAACTTTTATAGTTGAAGTCGGCTCTTTGAAAGAGGAGTTTGATACAGGACTTCAATATTTTGAGAAGTTATTAAAAGATCCAAACTTTACACAAGAGGCTTTGAGTAATGTTAAAACAATTACTCTCGGCTCACTCAGCCGTAAAGAAAACGACTATGATTATGTAGCATCAAATGAACTAAAAGCACTTCTTTTTAAAGGGAGTGTTTTAGCAAATCCATCTTCTGGAACTGTTGAGAGTGTTAAAAGTATAGAACTCTCAGATGTGCAAAACTTTATTAAAACAAATTTGGTAAGTTCAAAGCTCATAGTTCTCCTCGGTGGAGATATAGATATAGAAGATGCAAAAGCTAAAATTAAAAAAATAATTGACGCAATGGCAAAAGGTGAATCTAGTGAAGTTTTAAATTATGAAGTAAGTAAAACATCTGAAGAGTCTGTTTTGAAAAAAGAGACTGAGCAGGCTTATATATATTTTGGCTCACCCTACAATATAAGTGATAACTCAGACGATTATTACAAGGTGAGAGTTGCTACCTTTATCCTTGGAGCCGGCGGTTTTGGCTCACGTCTCATGGAAGAGATACGTGTTAAAAGAGGTTTGGCATATTCAGCCTATGCCAATATTAGCGTAAGTAAATCAAGCAGTTACTTTAGCGGGTATTTGCAAACAAAACTAGAATCCCTCAGTGAAGCACAAAATACTGTAAACGATGTGATAAAAGCGTTTGTAAAAGAGGGTGTGACCGAAGAAGAGTTGGAGCAGAGTAAAAAGTTTTTGCTAGGAAGCGAGCCTTTAAGAGTTGAGACAATGAGTCAAAAACTCCATCGTACATTTATGGAATATTACAAAGGTAAGGAACTCGGATACTCTGCTAAAGAATTAGAGATGATTGAGAAATTAAAACTAAAAGATTTAAACGAGTTTATTAGCCAACATACAGAAATTTTAGATCTGAGTTATGCAATAGTTACAAAATAATTATTGCAAAATGAAATATTTTTATACGAGGTTCTAATAAAGAGATAGTATTAGGTACTAAGGAATTATGATGAACCTCACAAAAGAGCAAATGAGCAAATTTGAAAAGCTAGGCATCGGCAGCTGGTCTGAACTAGCTCTTATTATCCCTCACTCCTACGAAGATTTTCGTCTTCATGATAAACTTCAAATCCACATGCCACAGCTTATAGATGCTACTGTTGAATCTGTTTCGCGTTCACCGAATTCTATACAAGTCACTTTTTTTGCTCATAACTTTGGACATCAGATTCAAGGTGTTTTGTTTCGCCCTAAAGCCTATATGATGCACCAGTTTCAAGTAGGAGAACGAGATTACTACTACGGGATGATAGAGTGTAAAATTGGGCAATGCACTATGAGCATGCCAAGAAAAGTTACAAATATCGGTGCAATTTCACCTAAATATAAATCAGCCTTAAGAAGCGATGTGATGAGACGCTTTGTATTTAATAATTTAACGAGTGAAAATTTAAAAGAAGAGGGACTCAATAGCGAAGTTATTAATGAAGTTTTAAAGCTTCATTTTCCTGAGGATAAACTCTTGGAGCGTTTTGAGCTAAGTCAAGATTCTCTTCATGCCTTGAAGTATATTGAGCTCTTTAGTTATATGAAAATACTTGCAGGCAAAAGACGCTATTTTAAGCCTTTGGCATGTGGAAGTAGTGATTATGTTGCATGGGCGAAGAGTTTGCCTTTTAGACTAACTGAGGAGCAGATAAAGAGCGTAGAAGAGATAAAGTCCGACTTGGCAAAAGATGTTGCGGCAAAAAGAATGGTAGTGGGTGATGTCGGAAGCGGCAAAACAATGGTAATTTTAGCCTCTGCAGTTATGATGATGCCCAAACGTTCCATACTCATGGCACCTACAACCATTCTGGCAAACCAACTTTTTGAAGAGGCAGAGAAATATATTCCACATGCCAAGTGCGTGTTAGTGACAAATAAAACTAAAAAAGTCGATTTAAGTGAATTTGATTTTATTATAGGAACACATGCTCTGCTTTACAGAGAACTCCCCCTTGCCGAGCTTGTGATGGTTGATGAGCAGCACCGTTTTGGAACCGCGCAGAGAAATATGCTGGAAAAACTTGTAAGCAGCGGTGAGAAAAAACCGCACTTTTTGCAGTTTTCTGCCACACCGATACCACGAACGCAGGCGATGATAGAGACCGCTCACATAGATGTGAGTCTTATAACCTCGACCCCTTTTAAAAAAGATATAACAAGCAAGGTTATTCATAAAGCTGACTTTAAAGATCTGCTCCAACATATCAAAAGTGAGGTGGCTAAAAACAATCAGGTACTGCTTGTCTACCCTTTGGTGGAACAGAGCGAAGTTTTGGACTATCAAAGTATCAGCGAAGCCCGTTCTTACTGGGAAAACAGTTTTGAAAATGTCTATGTAACGCACGGTAAAGATAAAGATAAAGAAGAAGTTTTACTCGACTTTAGAGAAAAGGGAAGTGTTCTTATAGCTACTACGGTTGTCGAAGTTGGCATATCCCTTCCAAGACTTAGCACGGTTGTGATTGTGGGAGCCGAGAGACTGGGGCTTTCTTCCTTGCACCAACTAAGAGGAAGGGTAAGCAGAACGGGTTTAAAAGGGTACTGCTATTTATATACAAACCAAAAATCATCCCAGAGGTTAGAGGAGTTTGTCCATACAACAAGCGGTTTTGACATTGCAAATTTAGATTTGAAGTTTAGAAAAAGCGGAGATTTACTCAAAGGAACAAATCAAAGCGGAAGTCAGTTTAAATGGGTAGATTTGGCAGAGGATGCGAAGATAGTTTCGGATGTGAAAAAAGATTTAAAAATTATTTAGTTTGCACATGCCAAGATTTCCACATGCCGATGGCATGTGCAAACAACTATTAATAGAGTCCGAATTTTCCGTCATTTCTTTTGTAGAGAACACGCGTTTTATCTTCGTGGTCTATAAAAATTTCAAACAGCTTTCCACTCTCTTTAATGTCTTGTAAAACATCTTCAACTTCACGTGGCTTGTAGAGGGCAAGTTCAACCGGAATTATCTCATCTTCTAAAGCTTCAACAGCTTCTTTAACATCAACAGCTTCGTTTTTAGTCCCATTTATGCCAACTTTGTTGTAGTCAGTCTCTTTATGATGCATGCGACGCATAGCTTTTTGAGCGCGAGCCGTTGCTAAGTCAATAGCCGCATACAAGTCATCATCATTTTGTTTAATAACAATTGAGTTTTTGTGAGCAAGATTTATAACAAACTCAACAACTGAGTGGTTTTTACCTTTTTTTGTTTGAGCAGAAGCAACAACGTTAACAGAAATAATATCCATGTTGAATTTATTTAGTGTCTCAATCGATGCATTCATATGCACTTTTATAGCATCTGTAAGTTCTAACTGTCTTCCTGTAAGAGAAATATTCATAATGTAACCTTTTAATATATTTGAGTAATTATTATATCATTAAAAGGGTTATAAAAATTTATTTGATTATAATTTTTGAATACTTCTTCTGAAATAGCGGATGGGTTCGCCACCGGCATCTGCCGTGACTGTGATGTCCATTAAAACAGAACCGTTTTGCTCATCTGTCGCTATTGAAAAATAATCATCATTAGCACCATCTGTATCAATGTCGCCACATGTTAAACCTTTATAAACATATTTAAGAGTTACATTTGCTTCATAAATACAATCAGCGCCAACAGTACAGCCAGATGGAAAGCGATATATTCTATTTGCATATGTACAAGGTGTTGCTTGAGCAATATCTAAAAGTGCAAGTTCTGCAACGCTCTTGGCATATAAGGCACTCTGTTCATATAAATATATATCCGTTGTTCTCTTGCCTGTTTGGGCTGTTAAAGATAATGATAAAGCCATTATAGTAGCCAAGATGACTATAACTGCAATAGCCATAATCATAGCCATACCATTACGAGAAGATTTTAAAATATTGTTTTTTCTTTGCATAATGAATAATCCTCCACAACATCTGAATTTACACATACTTGTATCTTAAGAAGTGAGCCGACAGATTTAAACTGAAAGGTACTTACATTTTCCATTAAGATTTCACTTTTAGCATTTATATTATTATACTCTTCACCTTCCCAAGGCTGATAATCATAATACAGCATTAGCGTGCCAGTATTATTTCCTGTTGCATTATAATCACTAATTCCGACTGCATAAGCTGTCCAAGCAAGTTGATAATATTCAAATACATCTATACCGGTAAAATTATTATCAGCGCCGGTACTAGCGTCTTTTGGAATAAGAAGATTTGGAGTGGCTCCAGTTTTAATAGGGTGCATAACTTTACTTTGGTCTGTAAAAGCAGTATCAGCAAAGTCCCATCCATAATTATTTATATCACTATCAGAACCTACAAAGTAGAGTGCTGCATTATTAATTCCTGTGCCACTAGCATGAGAAAGAATTCCAATTTGTGCATTTAGTGCTGTTGTATTTGTCTCTGGTGAATCTAAAAGTGTAGCATTGGAGTCATCTAGGTCTATAATCCCACTCCATAGCGGTAAAGAATCGCCTCGAAAACCTTCAATATCACTACCAACCCACTCTAAAATATTAAAATCACTTCCAGTAGCACTTCCAATAGCTAAAAATGAATTATCACTACTTTTTTTACCAATAACAGAATCTTTTATACGATACTGAAGCCTAGAAGCTACCGTTGTTACAGCCATTTCACTATCTGCCTGTAACTTGTTATTTATGCTCGAAAAGATAAAACTTTTATAAGCTTGTGCTAAAAACTCAGTTCCAAATTTTCCTATTATCCCCATAATAACTATTACAAAAATAAGTTCAATCATAGTAAAACCTATACGACGCATTAGAACATCCTTTTATAATAATCTATTTCACCAACATTGGCACTTTGCATTTTCAGTGATGTTATAACAGTAGTTCCATCATCTTTGTATACAGTTGCTGTTATGACTTTTATATTATTATTAGTCGCAACAGTTAGTGTGCTCTTATATGTTTCTTTATATCCTGTTGCGTTCGTTGTAGCATCTATAAATATATCTTGTACACCGTGAACCGCATCGTTCAAATCAAAAACATCAGCACCTAAATAAGATGTATTTGAATCATGAGGAGCGTTAATTGTTGTATCATCTATACATCTTCTGTGATATATCTGATTAATATGTCCAGGTCTTAGTTTTGTTGTAGTGTTACATTCAGCAACATCATTAATATTAATTACTCTTGAAAGATGACTTACATTTACGTCCAACATAGAAATTTCATCCCAATAACCGGAAGTCGCACCCATAAGCTCTGCAGAAGCTGCAAAAATAGCTTCTTGAGCAATGCTACTTTCAATTCCCTTTTGAGTTGCACGACCCATCATCGGTAGTGATAAAACTGCAATAGCAATGATAACAATAGCAAAAATTACCTCTATTAGAGTAAAGGCAGATCTCTTAGAGGTAGTTGTTCTGACTACCACATACTTCTCCTATTCGTTGTTGCAGTTCCAGGGTCTTTAGTGGTTGTGTTTGTCTCATGTGCGCCACTCCATCCAGTATCTGCTTTATAGAACTCTACAGAAAATTGATTTCTCGGTGCGGTTGGATTATCTTTATTGTAAATAAGCCAGTTAGAAGCGTTGTTTTCCATAGTTGTTTTGTATGGGTAGTCAGTACCGTGATATGTAAGAACTACAGTATTTGGATTAGTAATTGTATCTACTGGCGCAGCAGTTACTTGTCCTAATGAATTTTTTTCAGTCACTATTCCAGGGTTTCCATCAGCATTTGTATGAGCCGTGTTAATAAACCATCTTATATCATCAGTGTTGGTTGAGCTAAACCCATTAATTACAGTTTTATTGCAGTCAGTACCAAAACAGTAGCTTTCATAGTAAATATTTGTTGCTGGAATAGAAGTATTTCCTTCGTATCTCTGTCTTGAAGCATGTGTACGTCCATATACCATTGTTGCATTTACATCAATTAAACCACTTGAATTTGTTCCTGCGACTATACCCGAAGCAGTATAAGTTTGATCACTGATATTTAAGTCATTAAAATTTACAATAAATGGATTAATGGTACTGTTCTTTTCCCTTGAAAAATTCACCCTCAGATTGATTTGAGCAGTTCCATTATTGTCACTTGTAAATATAGTAGCTGGAAGTGTGTTTGTTACATTATTAGTCGTGGCTGTTACATTGCCCTCTTTCGTAGAGATAAGTTCTTTATAAAAAAGTTTTGCCAACGCAGCAGGTATGTTGGCAGAACTATAATTTAAATCGATATTTGTGACATTAGCATAGCATCCAGACGTGTAGTTTGGAGTAGTAGCACTATCATTATTCTCTGCTGTTACATTGAAATCAAACTTTAACGCCATATTGTCTAAATCATTTGAAAGATAGGTGAAATTGTTACCATGATTGATATCTATTATCGGAGTAATCTTAAAATGATGCGGAATAATTGTCAAATTTATATCACTTGGAGTTATAAATCTTTGGATGTCTGGAGTATCATCTACATCCACAATTGCATATTCACTTCCGTTGTCTTCTTTCATTTGCACATGAAATATACCTACGTTAACTAGTGTTGTGGCATTAGTTTCTATTCCATCAGTAAATGTTATTAGAGGAAAGTCAAGTTCTGTTTCTGGGCATGAAGATATCTTGCTAGGATGAGCTAATGGTGCGCTAAATGAGCTGAGAGTTTCGTTGTAGTTTATAGTTGGTGAATCTTCATAGTCATTTGCATAATAAATAATGTTGACATCCTGGGCTTTTGTGATGATATTTCCAGAAACACTTAATCCAAATTTATCTGGTCGCATAGCAAAGTCATTTGATTCAGATGTTTTACATAGGCAATTTACATCATTAGGAGTACAGCCACTTGTACATATAGCTGCATTTCCTTGATGTGTCCAACAGTCACTCCATTCTAAATTATTTTGTGAACAATATTTAAATTGAAAGAAGAGACGTTTATAGGCTTCTATTATTTTATTGCTTGCACTTGGCCAATAGGCAGTGTCTATATGAGCACTTCCACTACTTGTATCAAAATTTGGATTTAGACCACCAATTTTTCCAAAATAGTGTAAATCATTGGATACGGCACCATTGTCAGTAGATAAAAATAATCCAGCACTAATGTTTTGATCTTGATCTATTTCTGTAATACCTATGTCAAAGGTAACAATGTCAAAGTCTAGTGGCTCTTTTACAATTTTAGTAGTAATATTTAAGTCAAGCGAGCTTACGGGTGCCCCATCTGTTATAGTTTGCCCACTTTCGATAACCTTGAATGGTCCTTCTGTTAATCCAAAGCGAGAAAATGTTTCGTAATTATCTTCTGCAATACACATATAATGGTCGTGAGTATACTTGTTAGCATTATTTTGGTCATTGTAGTGATAAATGTCTCCATTGTCGTCTGCCCAAAAATGCATCCAGTTCCCGCTGTTGTAGTTACCATTAGGCTCAGCTGATGGACTCCCACTTAAATAACATTTATCAGTAATTCCCCCACTGCATACTGGAGCACTATTTTTAAAACCTCCAGCAGAAAAATTTGTAATCCAAAAGTCATTTGATATCTTTAAATCTTCAAGTGTTGTAGTCCATCCATGTCCATTTATAAGATGAGCAATATTAATTGGAAATCCACCAACGGCAGATGTTGAAGTTAGGTCATAACCATATTTGTATGAACTAATAGTTTGTCCATCTGTAATTGTAGGATCCCAATCTGATACAGCGCCGTCATAGTAAAGTCCCATTGGACCATATGGCCAGTAATATCTACTGGTTTCATTAGAAGTACCCCAACCAGCAATATTACGATCAGTAAAGTATTCATTCATCTTACCTGTATAATCTTTCCATTGATCTTTTTGAGAATATAAAAAATCTTTAACTTTGTTAAATGTTATTTGTGTGTTAGGTACAAAAAATATTAAACCTAGATTTGTACATGTGTCTATTCCATCTTTAATATTATCATGATGAAATGTTCTTTTTCCATCAAGATTTAAAAACATTGTCCATGAATATTGGTCTTCTGGATTTGTACCTGGAACTTCCATACAATAAGTGACAAAAGGTCTATAGTCAGATAAATTTTGATTGTTTGAGCGACCAACATTTTTTGGGTCTATATAATAGTATCCACTAATTGATTCAAAAGCTCCAACATCCGGAAGGCTTGCTGACATTACTTTACAGGACTCCTCCAGAACTTCTGAACCTAAGTAAGTAATATATTTATATTCG
>MNYP01000016.1 GCA_001873135.1 Helicobacteraceae bacterium CG2_30_36_10 | reverse complement strand
GTCGTTATGATGTAAAAACTGGCGGTGATTGGTCTATGGCTGTTCTTGCTCAGGCTTACATTCAGTATGATTACTCAAAAACAACTTTTAAAGGCGGTCGTCAAATATTTGAATCATTTTTGACAAAATCTAATGATACAAAAATGATTCCAAATACTTTTGAGGGTTATGTACTTGAAACAAAAGAGATTCCAAAAACGACAGTTCGTGCAGCATATTTCTATGCACAAAAACTTCGTGATCATACTACGTTTCATGATGTGCTAACATTTAAAGATTCTTCTGGTGAGAGTTGGAACAATAATGATGATTCTGCCGTTCATAAAGGTCTTAATTATATAAATTTAAGTGCAAAAAATAAAGAAGAAAATGCTTTAATAGTTGCAGATGTTCGTAATAAATCAATTGAAAATTTACAAGTAGATCTTACTTACGGGGCAGTTCCTGGTCTTATTTCGTCTATAACAGGTGAGTTAAACTATAAAATAGATTTAGGCGGAATGAGCCTTACTCCAGGTGTTCGTTATATGCACCAAATGGATGACGGTGCCGGTGCAATTGGTGGGGCTACTTTAAAAGGTACTCTTGTGGGAGTAAGTGGAAGTTCTTTAGGATATAGTGATGCAAGTTCACTAGATAGCTCACTTGCTATGGCTCGTTTAGTATTAAAGAAAGGTCCTTTAAAAGTTCAAGTTGCTTACTCTGCAGTTGCAGATGAGGGTGATATCGTAGCACCATGGAGGGGCTTCCCAACTGGTGGATATACTCGTGCAATGGCTCAGTATAACTGGTATGCAAATACTAAAACTACTTCGGCAGAAGTTAATTATGACTTTGGAAAAGCTGGTCTAATTCCAGGATTTAGTGCATTAGCCCGTTTTGCAATGCAAGACTTTGATGAAGATAAGCAAGCTGCCGGTGTTCAAGCAGACAGCAATATCTTACATATGGATTTTAGACAAAATATAGCAAAAGGCTTATATGCTAAACTTCGCGTTGGCTTAGTAAGTGCAGATGAACGTGTATCAGATGGTAAGGATAAAGATTCTTACAACGAATACCGTTTCGAAGTAAACTACTTATTCTAAGAAACAAGTTAACGTTAACCATGAGGAACTCGTTCCTCATTCATATTAAATAAATGTAAAGGATTTTGCTTTGAAATTACTTCTGCTAAATGTACTATTTTTTCATTTTCTCCTTGGCTATGACTATACTCTTAAGCCCGAAAAAGTAAATGCTACTACATACTGCTTTTTTGGGTTAGCAGAGGCGATGGATGAGCATAATAACGGCAATATGGTAAACTCTTGTTTTGTTAATACGGGCACACACTATCTTGTGATAGATAGCGGTCCAACATACCAGTTTGCAAAGCAAGCCTACACAAAGATGAAAGAAATTCAAGCCTTACCTATCTCTTTCGTTATCAATACTCACACGCATGATGACCACTGGCTAGGAAATGCTTACTACAGAGAGTTGGGCGTAGATATTTTAGGCTCAAAAGAGTTTGCAAATGAACCAAAAGCGCAAGAGACTAGAATGCAAAAACGCATCACTAAAGAAGCCTATAAAGGCACTTCACAAGTTTTTCCTAACCTGTTTGTAGAGGGTAAAAAAACTTTAGAAATAGACGGTAAAAAAGTTATCATAAAGAGTGTAAATAAAAAAGCTCATTCAAAGAGTGATCTTTACATTTACATACCGGAGTACGCAACTGTTTTTGCAGGGGATTTGGTTTTTAATGAAAGAATTCCTTCGATTAGGGACGGAAACTTAAGAAACTGGATTGAAGCCTTAGATACAGTGAAATCTATGGACGCTCAGTATATAATAGGCGGTCATGGAAAACTAGTAGACAAACATTCGGTTGATGCTACGTATAAGTATCTAAGTGAGTTGACAGAGGGTGTTTCACTAGCTTTAGAAGAGGGTACGGATATTACCCAGACGCTTGATAGTGTAAAAATGGAAGATTTTAAAGATTTTAAAATGTACGATACTCTGCATAGACAAAATATAGAAACAGCATACAGAATATTGGAGTGGGAAGAGTGAATAGAATAGTTTTAGCTTTGTTGATGGTAGTTTTGTCTTTGTCTGCATTTGAGCTTAAAACCTACGAATCGGCACTGGCTCAGCAGAAAAAAACAAACAAACTCATTATGATAGAGGTTGTACGAGAAGGATGCCACTACTGCGAAGATATGGATAGAGATGTTTTTGCAAACAAAGAGATGAGCGAATGGATAGCGAAGAGATTTATCCCTATTAAGATAAGTTTGAATAAACAAGATTTGCCTCTTGGATTAAAGGTTACTTTTACTCCAACATTCTACTTTGTGGACAAAAACCAAAAAATAGTAAAAAAAATACCGGGTGCTTGGAATATGGAAGATTTTAAATCACTTACGCAGAAAATACAATGATGAAATTTATAATGGCTACACTGTTAATAGGCGTATGTGCCTTTGGTGACACTATATTTGCCGAGCCAGAACCTGCCATAGACAACCAGCGAAAAATAGTTTTTTCCATAAAAAGTGCAGATGAGGATGAAATTAATCATGTGCTAAGCACTGCAAACAACGTCTTAAAATTTTATGGACCTGAAAAGGTACAGATGAGAATAGTCGCCTATTACCACGGCATAAAAGCAGTTCTAAAAGCAGAGAAAAATATTGCCATTCGTGTAGATGCTTTGATGCAATACAATGTTGAGTTCGTGGCATGTGGAAATACAATGAAAACAAAAGAGATCAAAGAAGATGAGTTGATAGATGGCGTGGAAATCGTAACGGCTGGTATAGTCGAGATGGTAGAGAGAGTCCAAGAGGGCTGGGTAAATATAGTCCCGTAAACTAAAATTAAGGAAACAAAAATGAAAAAAACAATGGTACTAATAGTGGCATTCTTTAGTGCTGCAGCACTCTACGCACAAGGTGATTTACATCTCTTTGACGTGCAAAATAAAGCTGGAAAAATAACTCCACTCGTAATTGAAGAGGCCTTTTCAAAGAATGGTTTTTCAATAGGACTTAACAGTGAGATGAATACGCCCTTTAAAAAACAGTTTCAAAAGACAGAGTTTAAAGTCTTTACGCTCTTAACTGTTTACCATAAAAAGTTAGCTCATGATCTGGTTAATGCCTATGCACATGCTGGAGTATTTACTCCCATGGGTGTTGGTATTTACCAGCGTTTAAATGAAGATACCTTGCATGTCTCAGTGCTAACTTCAGATGCGCAGGCAAAAATTCTTGGCATTAGTGATAAAAAAATCTTAAAAAGCATAGAAGAGGAAGTTCTAAAAGTTTTAAAAGTTGCCTTACCAAATGCAAAACATAGCTACAGCGAAGATAGTTTAAAAGAAAAGAGAAATCTTGTGACTTTTTATGAGCTTGATTTAGCCGGTGAAGACTGGGAAGATGCAAAAGAGGACTTTGAGATGTTCTTGGAAATGGGCTTTAAGCCTTTTGGATTTGTTATGCCTGCTTTTTTAGACTTAAATGAAGAGCTAACTCAAAATACAACTACTGAGAGCAAGTATGATTTTTATGACACCTACTCTATCTGTAAACTCAGAGTTATTTATACGGTAGCACAAAGCAGACCGGAAGCCGCAGCATTTGCGCCATGTACAACTATGGTATATAAGAAAAAAGACGAAGATAAGATTGTTGTAGGATTTCCTTCTGTTTATAACTGGATGAGCAGTGCTTTAGTTGAAGATAAAGAAGCACAGGAAGTTTTAATGAAAGCGCAAAAAGATTTTGAGTCTATCTTAAAAAATATAACGGAGTAAAGATGAAAATATTTATACTTATTTTGGCAATGCTTGGGCTTTTAAATGCCCAACAAATTCAGCACAAAGTAGTTTTTGATTTAACAACGAGCGATATAAAAACCTTTGAGAAAAGACTTCTCTCTGCAATCGTTCATCAAAAAACGCATTATGAGGGTAAACTTGAAGAACTTAAAGTGGTTGTTGTTATTCACGGAGGTGCTTATAAATTTTTTATACAAGATTTAGCCGCTTCTCCTTTTAAAGACGACAAAAATTTAGTAGCAGCACATTCCGATTTAAGCAAAAGAATAGCCTCAATGTCCCAAAATTACGAGGTAGAATTTCTCATCTGCGAAATAGGTATGAGAGGCTTAAAAATAGCAGAATCGACTCTTTATGATTTTGTAAAAGTTATTCCAAGCTCGACAATCGGCTTAATCGACAAACAAAACGAAGGCTTTGCTTATATACCAATTCCAAATTAATTTTGATTTGTAAGCAAAGAGTGCTTTAATCAAGCATTTTAACCTTGTGTAATATCTTCAAAAAAAAGCTCTCGATTTGTTTCAAAATTTTCTACAAGGACTGTAAAACAGCCGCCGAGTTCGCGTATAGTTTCTATATTTGGTTCTATATATATTTTGTTGCCCTTCTTTTGCATCGTTATAATATCCGCTTCTCTGAGCTCTTTAAGATGCTTTGAGATAGTTGGCAGTGCAAAATCAAAATGCTCTGCAATTGTGCTCACACACGTGGCATGTGGACTTAGCTTCACGTTTTTGTCTTTTTTGTCTATAGAACAGGTATAGCCTCCCGTAAACACATTTTTAAAAATCAAAAAACGAGTTTCATTTCCAAGTGCTTTAAAAATTTTTATTTTTTGTTTCATATCTAGCATTGTGGTCCTTGACATTTTTGTTAAAAGATTATACCATACTCTTATCTATTTAGTTAAATGCCTAATTAGGTATTTAACTATAATTTTAGGAGAAAAGATGAAAAAAAGATTTATAAATATAGTATTGTTAGCGGCGCTATCTTCAACAACGTCACTGTTTGCAGGCTTTGCAGAGACTGACGCCTTATTGGCTCAAGCGACAAAAGAGGTGGGTGAGATGGAACCTAGTAGGCTCAAACAAATGATAGACAAAGAAGAATATGTCATTGTTCTTGATGTAAGAGAGATGGAGCAAAGGGCTGAAGGAAAGATATCTGCGGATAGTATCTTAGAGATTACTCGTGGAAATTTAGAGTTTGAAGTGCTCAATAAAATAAAAAACAAAGATGCTGTTATTGTGACCTATTGTCGTGGCGGCAGTCGTGGTGTTTTAGCTGCTCAAACACTTAAAAATATTGGCTATAAAAACGCTACAAACCTTAAAGGCGGACTTAAAGGATGGGCAAAACTCGGTTATCCTATAGAAACAGGTCTTGGCGTAACAAAATTAGCGAATGCTGAAGAGTGGTAAGCATATTGTTAAACCATAACTTCATTAAATCCTCACATTTTAATTACAAATAAGAGAGCTATTATTGAAGAGTAGCTATAATCAGAATAATATTTTTACGAGGATGTATGAATGAAAAAAATTTTATTTTTTTTACTTTTAGTCTCAACTATTTTTGCGGCGCCAAAATTTTTGATGCCCGATGAAGCTTTTATTCCACATGCCACACTGGGTGAAAACATGGAGATTGAGGCAAGTGTAGAGATAGCAGAGGGTATATATCTTTATGCGGATAAACTCACACTTATGGTGAAAGATAGTGATGAAATTACTGTTAAAAATATCGTCTTTCCTAAGTCGGTTGAACATCATGACGAGATGGTTTATTTGGAATCCCCGCAATTTGTTCTCTCTTTGCAAAAAAAAGAGGGCGTAACCGGTGTTAAAAGCATTGATTTTGAACTCTCTTATCAAGGGTGTTCAGAACAAGGACTTTGTTATGAGCCTTTAAGTAAAGTTTACAGTTTTGATATAGACACATCCAAATTAAGTATTATATCAAAAGTAAAACGAACGCAAGAAATAGTTGTTACAGAAATTTCAGAGACAGATTCTATAGCTGACACAATTGTCTCTGGCAGTGTAGGTATTATTATTCTGACATTTCTTGGTTTTGGATTTTTGCTAGCTCTCACACCTTGTGTTTTTCCGATGATACCCATTATTTCAGGACTTATTATATCTCAGGGTGAGGGCATAACTACTAAGCGAGCCTTTTTACTCTCTGTAGTGTATGTACTTGCTATGGCGGTTGCTTACACAATCGCCGGTGTTTTAGCCGGTCTGTTTGGTGCTAACTTACAAGCAGCTCTGCAGACTCCGTGGGTTATCTACTCATTTGCGGGAGTTTTTGTGGCTCTTGCTATGAGTATGTTCGGTTTTTATGAACTAAAAGTTCCAAGCTTTATAATCGAAAAAGTAAGCGGTCCTTCTAAAAATACAGGAGTTATAGGTGTAGCAATCATGGGATTTTTATCTGCACTTATAGTCGGTCCTTGTGTCGCAGCTCCCCTTGCAGGAGCACTTGTATATATAGGTCAAACGGGAGATGCAGTGCTTGGAGGCATGGCTCTTTTTGCTTTGAGTATCGGTATGGGTATTCCGCTTATTGCAGTTGGTGTAAGTGCGGGTAAATTTATGCCAAAGCCTGGCATGTGGATGACGATGGTTACAGCTGTATTTGGTGTAATGATGCTTGGTGTTGCTATTTGGATGCTAGAGCGTGTGGTCGATTACCACGTGATTATGCTTCTTTGGGCAATGCTTGGAATCGGCTCTGCTCTTTACTTTGGTGCCTTTAAAGAGGATGTTCAGATTTTTATAAAAAGTGTCGCTGTGATTGTGTTTATTTATTCTGTTGTACTTTTCATAGGTGTTTTGGGTGGCTCACAAAGTATGAGCACACCCTTAGAATTTTTAAAACCGCAAGCTGTTTCTTTATCAATTCAAAAAGAAACTCGGCATGTGGAATTTGCAAAAGTAACCTCTATAAAAGAGTTAGATACACTTTTGCTTAAAAACAAGGGCAAAAAAATAATGCTCGATTTTTATGCTGATTGGTGTACCGCCTGCAAAGAAATGGAAGCAGTAACTTTTGCGAACGCTGATGTAAAAGCTAAACTAGGTGAGTTTGTTTTAATTCAAGCAGACGTTACAGCTAACGGTGAAGATGAAAAAGCTTTAAGTAAGAAGTATGGTGTATTCGGTCCTCCGGTACTGATTTTCTTTGATGAGGGTGGCGAAGTTATGAAAGCTAAAACTATAGTAGGTTTTGTTGAACCGGCTGAATTTTTAGCGCATTTAAATACGATATAAGCACGACTCTCAACGTGCTTCTTATTTACTCCATATTGCTACTAGCAACAAAGGCTGCAAATCTTTTTACATATTCGTTTTCGTGAGTTGCAGCTATCTCCTTGGCTAACTATTTGTTCACACAATTGCCTAAAATCTTTTTGAAAATAGCTTTTATCTCTTCTATGTCATCTTTATTTTCAAGCCTTCTTCTTAGCCCGATTACATTTAAGCCTTTTATATTTGCACGATTACCCTCAACTAAAGTAAAGGGTGGCATATCCTGATCAACAAAAGAGGCTCCGCCTACCATAACTCCTGTTCCGATTGTTATATTGGCGTCTATAGTACTTAAACCGCCGATTATAACTCTCTCTTCACATTTAACGTTTTCGTACAATCTAACAGCATTAGTAAGTATACAAAAATCGCCAAGCTCGACACCTCCAAGTATTTGAACATACGCCATTAAAAAACTATTCGCACCAATAACGATTTTTTTAGGTTCTTGATTCTCATCGTCTTGAGTACCGATTTGCACAAACTCTCGTACGTGCGTTTTTTCTCCGATGCTGACATCGGAATATTTATAACCTATAGAAGTAAAACTAAAAATTTTTACATCTTTTTCAACGACTAATTTACCTTTTAAAATAACATTAGATTCAAGAGTACATCCTGATGCCAATGTTACATCTTTGCCAATATAGCAAAACGGACCGATTATAACGTTCTCAGCTATATTTGCACCATCTTCAATTACTACTGAGCTATGAACCATTATTTGCTCGCTATTTCTAAAGTGATGATACTGTCTTCTATTGAAGCAAGTGAGCCTCTGTTTGCAGTGTTTAAGTATGATATAAATGCTTCAAGTTCATCTGCAAGAGCGTTGCTTCTTGAAACAAAACAGTTCCTAGTCGTGTAAGTATTGGCATTTATATTTATACGCTCTGTTAAACTCTGAGAGAGTAAATTAGCTTCAAAGTATTTTACTTCACTATTTTTGTCTACTCTGCAAGCTACTGTTATACTTCTTTTTCTATAGGGTGTCAGCCAGTTTGTAGTAATGTCACCGACTATTTCACCCTTTAATTCAAAAGCTAAAATAGCATTGTCTTCGTGCGTCTTGTGAATTTTCTGCGATTTAAATACAGCACTTCTAACTATCTCTTTTTTTGTAATAAATCGAATCAAATCACTGTCATGAACGGAGAGATCTGTTAAAACTCCAACATCGGCTATACGCTCAGGGAAAGCACCACTACGGGTAATGGAAATAGACAAAATTTCATGATTGTTTATCTCATTAATTAGCGCTTTAACAACAGGGTTGAAACGCTCAATATGCCCAACACAGCTTTTAAGTTTTTTAGCCTCTGTTGCAGCCAATATCTCTTTTGCGTCTTCAACATTTGAAGCGGCAGGTTTTTCTATAAACATATGTATGTTTCGTTTGGCACACTCTAGGGCAGTTGCTTTATGCAAAAATGTAGGTGTTACAATAATTACGGCATCTGGTTTTACTTCATCAAGCATAATCTCAAGAGATGTGAAAAAAGGCTCTTTGAAATCACCGTTTTTTACAACATCACAAAGAGCAACTATGTTTACATTTTTCATATTCTTTAAAGTATTGTAGTGGTTTTTACCCATTACCCCTAACCCGATAATCGCTATATTTTGCATTATTCGCCTTTTATTGCTTGGACTATAAAGTCTTGTTGTGCTTCAGTTAAATAGGGGCTCATAGGAAGTGACATTATTTGCTCAGCAACCTCTTCGCTGATTGGAAAATCTCCCACTCTGTAGCCTAAACCTTTAAAAGCTTCTTGCAGGTGAAGCGGAACAGGGTAGTGAACAGCGGTTGGAATACCTTGCGCACTCAATTTTGCAACCATAGCTTCTCTCTCTTGTACTCTAATAGAATACTGAGCATAAACACTAGTGTTGCCCTCAATTATTTTAGGTGTGATTACGGCGGCATCTTCAAGCAAATCGGAATATCTGCTTCCTATCTCTTCTCTTGCAACTACTTCTTCATCGAAATGTTTTAGTTTAACATTTAAAATCGCTGCCTGAACAGCATCTAAACGGCCGTTTATGCCTATGTATTTATGTTTGTATCTTTCATTTTGACCATGGTTAAGAAGCATCCTCATTTTGGTGGCAAGTTCATCATCACTTGTAAAAATTGCTCCCCCGTCGCCATAAGCACCCAGTGGTTTTGATGGGAAAAAACTGGTACATCCAATGGTTGAGAGGTTACATGATTTTTTACCATTATACTCTGCACCAAAACTTTGGCAAGCATCTTCAATTACGGTAAGTTTGTACTTTTTAGCAATTGTGTTTATGGCATCCATATCTGCACACTGTCCATAAAGTGAAACTGGTATAATAACTTTTGTTCTCTCTGTTATAGCATCTTCGATTTTTGCAGGATCTATGTTGTATGTTTGGCTGTCAATATCAACAAAAACAGACTTGGCACCTAAAAAAGCTATAACTTCAGCAGTAGCTATAAAAGTAAAAGGAGTAGTTATAACTTCATCACCTGCACGAATGTCTAAAGCCATGAGAGCAAGTAAAAGGGCATCAGTTCCGCTACTACAGCCTATAGCATGTTTAGCGCCGGTATATTTTGCTAAAGAGTCCTCAAGTTGATTTAACTTCTCTCCGCCGATAAACTGCGCTGAACTAAAGACCTCTAAAACTTCACTATCTATCTCTTCTTTGTATGCACGGTATTGTGCCTGTAAGTCTATAAAATTAATTTTCATTTTTTTTCCTATTGATTAGATTTATTTTCTATTATTTTTGCTACTGTTTTTGAACTGCCGTGCTTTAAGTATGCTCTCAATGATTTTGAATCACTTAAAAATGTGCTTCTGTCATAATTTTCATACGCTTTTATAAGATTATCAACTGTAACTTCCTCTTGAATAAACTCAGGGTGTAAATCTCTTTTATTGAACTGCGTAAACATAATGTTACTAAGCCCTATGTGACTTAATTTTACAAGACGACTTGCAATAAAATAATCTAAAGGTTTTGCAATATAAGTCAAAACGAAAGGAACGCCGATTAAGGCTGCCTCAAGCGTTGCGGTACCACTGCAAATAAACGCAAAATCTGCCTCGTAAAGAGTTTCATAGGGATTATGAGCAATTTTAAAACCTGATAGATTACCGTAAAGTTCATTTATATCTTCTTTAGTGAAGTGTTTAGGGATGATAATTGTTGCTTTAATATCAAGTTTTTTTGCTACTTCTTTAAAGATTGGCATGAGTTTTCTTATCTCCCCTTTACGACTTCCCGGCATAAAGGCAACACGCTTAATTTCTGGGTTTAGCTCTTCTTTAAACTTAGAAATAATGTCGAGTAATGGATGACCGACATACGTTATGGGAGCATTTTTGGAGTAGTAATCTTTCTCAAAAGGAAGTATAGAAGCCAGATGGTCGATAGTACGCTCTAAAACAGGAATACGCTTTTTTTTCCATGCCCATGCCTGAGGCAAAATATAGTAGATTATCTCTTTGTCAGGGTACTTCTTTTTAATTTTTTTTGCCAGCGGAAGATTAAAACCCGAAGAGTCAATAAGCAAGACTTTGTCTACATCTTTTGCCAGTTCTGCCATTTGCGTGTTGAGCTTAAAAAAGTAGCGCAATTTTTTTATGGCATCAACAAAACCCATAATGGCAAGCGAACGCAAATCTACTATAGAATTGCCAAGCTCACTGTCAAAAATACCGACAAATTCTACCTCGCTGCTGAGCTCTTTTTTTAAAGATTTCAGGTGTATATTTGCCGAATGTTCTAAGGCACTAACTAAAATTTTCATAAACCGCCGTCTCCTACTTATATAAACGGCATTATACCAAAAAGCTGCTCCCAAAGTCGTCACCTTCAGCTTGAGTGGAGGTCTGTGAAAACATTGTGATTGTTATGTAAATTAGCTTATTGATTTATTGTGAATTATGAGATTTTTTCAGACATAAATATGCTATAATTTTTAATATAATAAAATAACAAATGTTATATATAATTTTATATTAGGCAGTAGGGATATGAAATTAAAAAGGGGAAGAGTATGAGAGCTTTGATTGTGAGTGCAGATTTTTTTGAAGATTCTGAGTTGAAAATGCCCTATGAATATCTTAGAAAACTGGGGGTAGACGTTGATATTGCCTCTTTAAAAAAAGGTACTATCATTGGAAAACACGGATTAAGCGTGGACGTCACGATGTCATTAGATGAAGTAGATTCAAAAAAGTATGACTTACTGCTTCTGCCGGGAGGCGAAGCACCCTCTGCGATACGCAAAGAGCCAAAAGCGTTGAAGATAGCCCGGTATTTTTTTGAGCAGAAAAAACCGGTGGCTGCTATATGTCATGGTCCGCAGATATTGATTTCAGCAGGGCTGTTAAAAGGAAAAATTGTTACAGGTTATAAAAGTATCGCACAAGAGTTAAAAAATGCCGGCGCTATATACAGGGATGAAGAAGTGGCAATAGATAAAAACCTGATTACTTCCAGACAACCTTCAGATATGGGCGCCTTTTTAGAAGCAATCAGACGGTGCTTAAATATAGGCATCCATGAAAAGAATACACAGTGAGGTAAGCTATCAGGTTGTAACCAAAAAACCTCAATAGCTTCACTCAAATGCAGTTACTTCTAGCTAAAAATAAGGGTAATAGATGTTTAAAGATCGCAAAGACGCAGGTCAAAAACTGGCAGTTGCATTACAAGCATACAAAGAGGATAATCCCTTAGTGTTGGCGATACCCCGAGGTGGTGTAGAGCTCGGATATGAGGTTTCCAAAGTGCTTGGTGCCGATTTTTCACTGATAATCTGCCGAAAACTTCCTTTTCCCTTCAATACAGAGAGTGGCTTTGGCGCAATAGCTGAAGATGGATCTTTCTTTATCAATGAATTGGCAGCCACATCGGTATCCAAGAAAAAGATAGAAGAAATTATTGCACAGCAAACTCTTGAGATAAAAAGACGCATCAAGAGACTAAGAGGAGCAAAGCCGTTTCCCTCGATAAAAGGACGAACTGTAATATTGGTTGATGACGGTATCGCGATGGGATCTACTATGCATGTAGCAGTAGAACTGTGTAAAAAGCAAGATGCAAAAAAGATTATCGTAGCCGTACCGGTAGCCAGTAGAGTGGCAATACAAAAATTTTCGCAGATGGCTGATGAAGTTGTGGTACTGGAATCCCCTCTTGATTTTTCTGCTGTCGCACAAGTGTATGAAAACTGGTATGATGTAAGCGACAAAGAAGTATTGGATTTTTTGTAGAAGTTATTTTTTAGGTAAGGGAATTAACATCGGAGTGTCAATATTGAATGGCAGAAATTTACATGGATAAACCCATAAAATCAAAAAACTTAAAGAGATAAGAGAGAGGGGGAAAGTGGCTATTTTAGGTAGGTTTATTGGGTTCTCTTTCGGAAGCGATGGCTTGCCTTCGCCCTTATGTTGGCTTAACAGTTAATACATATCAAGCCTTCTCTCATGCTTTTTTCTCCGCAAAAAAGTAAGCAAAAAGCTCTCCCAACGGCTTCGAGTCCTACGGATTCCTAAAGAAGAGCAAACAAACCACTAAAAACAGAAAACTCGCGTTGCTCAAACAGTTCTGTTTTCTTAACGCGATTTATTTACTCTTCTTTGGCTCTGCAGGTGTTGGGAAATTATCTGACGTGTTGGTTTATAGGAACGAGAAAAAGTGGAGATTCAATCTCAGGGGTGTTGCTTTGTTTTGTTATCATTTAATCACTGCTCAAACATTTGAACAAGCATATTTGATATCCTATTTGAAGTTTGTTTATCAACACTTCCGAGCTTTTTGACTAGCCTTGTTTTATCAACTGTTCTAATCTGGTCCAACAAAACAAGTCCATCTTTTTTTTCAAATTTTATTTTTGGTCTAAAAATAAAGTCAAAACCCTTACTTGTCATTGGTGCAACAATGACAGTTTTTAAAACATTCATTTCATTCGGAGATATTATAATACATGGTCTTGTTTTTTGAATCTCTGAGCCGACTGTCGGATTTAATTTAACTAGATATATTTCATATCTCTGGACATCGACTACCATTGCCAATCTTCTAAATCATTATCATTAAGTAAGTCTTCTAAAAGTCCATCATCTTGAAGACCTTCATTTTTAGACAAAACTTTTGTAATATTTTCTTTCCATGTATCTCTATCTGTATTATTTACAGGTTTTATTAATAGCCCATTTTCTAAAACTTCCAGTTCTAAATTTACATTTTCAAGATGTGCTTGTTGTATTAATATCTTAGGTATTCTAATCCCTTGTGAGTTTCCAATTTTTGTAAGTGTAGTCATAATAAACTCCTTTATGTAATTATATTGTAATTACAAATTTAAGTCAATTATCTCGTATGATAACGTTTAAAATGAGCCAATAAATTGCCCGTAGGGTAATTTATTGCGTCTCCTCGTTTTTGTTATGTTGGAGTATAGTCCCACTAATTGTTTCTTGTGAATTGTTTGATTGAGGAATAGTTGGAAACTCAACTTTTCCATTTGAGTTTAATAATGCCTTTCTACATTTTGTAGCAAAACGACTATCTCTATTATCTGAAAGGTATTTTTTCATTTTTTGGTTTCCTTGATGGGGTTTGCATATTGCATGTTTTAGTTTGTAGATGCATATAAAAGTGGAGATTTATTCGTATGCCATGAAAGGCACAAAGCTAGTTGGTTAAAGTCCAACCGTAGAAATTGATAGTTCATCTATGTAGCTAGAAAGAGATGCAAAGAGTAATCTGAAGCATTAAGTTCTTTGACAAAGGCTAATTAAGTTAGTCGAGCGATTATGCAGGTTGTAATGTAAATGAACCTATCTGTAGCCTCGTAAACCGATAGAGTTGCCGACCCACTGAGTGAATGG
>MNYP01000037.1 GCA_001873135.1 Helicobacteraceae bacterium CG2_30_36_10 | reverse complement strand
TCCAGAAAATAAGATACAGAGCTTATGAAGAGAGTCTCGAGTGAAAAATAAATCCTTAAAAATCCGTCTCTTTGTAAGCTTACTAGAGGATACTATTGTCAAAAAAACAGTAAACCTTACAAAAAATATCAATATCACAATAAATTTGGAGTTCAAATATGTGAAGCATAATTTTATAGTCTAACTCAGTGTTATTTTTCTGAAAAAAATGATATTTTTTTACAAGTGGAGAGTGGAATTTATAGTACGGATTTATTTGGGTTATACTTTTTGTTATCTTTTAATGCTAATAGTAGTGTATAATGTGCCTTAAAAGCGGCATGTTGAATTTCCACATGCCAAGACTAAATAAAGATAATATGAACAGATTACAAGAATATTTAAACTCTCATCTCTTCAGCGAGATATACCCATCAGATATTGCAAGAATTCTAAAAAAAGTTGATGAGGGTGAATTTTCTGACGCTTTGCAACTTGTACCAAAAAAACTCCTCGGAGATGTTGCCCTTGCTCTTCCAGATAGACTTTTTGATGATTTTGTTAAATTACTTACAATAGATGAACTCGCCTTTGCTGTTACTGAGCTTGAAAGTGATGATAAAGCTGACTTTATGCAAGAGCTTGAAAAGCTCGATATTGCGCTTGCGACAGAGGTTTTTAATACTTTAGATAAAGATGACCAAGCTGAAATTACCAGATTAAAAAACTACGTAGAGTACGAATCTGGTGCTTATATGCAGATAGAGGTCTTTACAGCACATAAAAATGAAGTAGTACAAGATGTAGTAACACGATTTTCTAGTTTAAGAAAGTTGAATGAATTAGAAAATGTTCAGAAGCTTTTCGTAACTGAAAAAGAGAATAAGCTTCGCTATGCTATTGGCCTGGATGACCTTTTAACCTTTGATTTTTCTAAGACTTTAAAAGACAATATTAAAGACTGTGATGAGAATTTTGAACCTAAGAAAGCATACGATAGAGATAATATAAAAGATGTTGTTCGATATTTTGAAGAGTATGACCTCTCAGTTCTTCCTATTGTAAATCGCCATGGTTCTCTGCTCGGACGGATTACTTCAGATGATATTTATGATATTATCAACGAACAGGCAACAGAACAAATGTATAATCTTGCCGGTGTTGATGATGATGCAGAAGAAGATGATGAGATTATTAAAGCCGGCAAAAAAAGAGCTACATGGCTTAGCTTAAATCTCCTTACAGCCATCGCAGCTTCCTTTGTGATTGGAATGTTTGCTGATACATTGCAAAGTATGGTTGCGCTTGCCATTTTAATGCCAATAGTTGCTTCGATGGGTGGAAATGCAGGAACTCAAAGTTTAACGGTTGTTGTAAGGCAGTTGGCTCTTGGAGATATTTCTCAGGGCGATGCAATGAGGATTATTAAAAAAGAGACAGCCATATCACTCGGAAATGGCATCTTATTTGCTATAATAATGGGAGTTATTGCTTTTTTGTGGTTTGATATTAAATTGCTCGGGGTGGTTATAGCTCTTAGTATGATAATAAACCTTTTTATGGCTGGCTTATTTGGGGCATCTGTACCATTGTTGTTAAAAAAACTAGATGTTGACCCAGCCATCGGCAGCACAGTCATTTTAACTACTGTTACTGATATTGTAGGTTTTTTTAGTTTTTTAGGGCTTGCGACGTTAATTTTATTATAATTATTTAAAGGATATTGTAAAAATTGGATTTATTAATACTGTTTTTTGTACTTTCGGTGGGCGTATCGTTCTTATGCTCAGTTCTCGAGTCGGTGCTTTTGTCTGTAAACATGTCTTATGTTTCAGTTTTAGAAAAAGATAGACCAAAAATCGGCAAACTTCTTAGATATCACAAGAAAAATATCAACAAATCAATAGCTTCTATTTTGATTTTAAACACTATTGCCAACACGGCAGGAGCGGCTGCAGTCGGCGCGCAAGCTTCAAAAATATATGGAAATGAAGCGGTTGTGTATGTCTCAGTTGTGTTAACCTTTGCTATTTTGTTTTTCTCAGAGATTATTCCTAAAACTATAGGTGCCATCTACTGGAAACAGTTAGCACCGCTATCTACGCAATTTATCCGTATATTTATTTGGATAACGTACCCGATTATTTTAACAACTCTTTTTGTAACAAACAGAATTGCTAAAGGTAAAGAGGATATTCACACTTTAACCAAAGAAGAATTTTTGCACAGTATGCTTCAGTGTGAAGATGATGGTTTTATTGATGAAAAAGAGTCAGATGTTATTGAAAATATTTTAAATCTTAGTAAAATTAAAGTAAGCGAAATATTGACTCCAAGAAGTGTTGTTTTTGCTTTAGATGAAAATATGAGCATTAAAGAGGCACTTGAACTCGAAGATATATTTAAATTTTCTCGTTTTCCCGTTTATCGTGAGTCTATAGAAGAGGTTAGTGGAATTGTTTTAACAAAAGATATATTAAGACAAGCACTTAAAGACAACAGAGTGAGTGTGGGCAGTGTTAAAGAGGAGATATATACTATAAATGAAAACATACCTGTTTCAAAAGCGCTAGACCTCTTTATACAAAAAAAATACCATATGTTTTTAGTCACTGATAATTATGATCAAACAGAGGGAATTATAACACTTGAAGATTGTGTAGAGACTATTTTAGGTGTAGAGATTCTAGATGAGAGTGACACCATAGAAGATATGCGCGAACTTGCAAAAAATATAATGAAGCAAAAAAGAAAAAGAAAAAAAGAAGAAACCCTCTAAAGAAGGTGTTACACCCTTGAGGGGTAACGGCATAACACCATCTGAATCTAAGGAAGTAACCAAAAGAGTTAAGTAAGTTGACTACTCGACTCTTTCTTAGGTTTATTATATTGGTAAAAAATGTAGATTTTATGTTAAAAATTAGAGGGCACACTCTTTTTTTGATGAAACCTTTTTCTCAAGTTGGTCCACTATTTTTGCCACTACAAGGTCCGAAGTTACATTAAGAGAAGTTCTGCACATATCTAAAATGCGGTCAACTGCCACTATAAGAGCTATATACTCCACCGGGAGGTTGAGCTTATTTAAAATGACAACCATCATAACAAGTGAAGCACTCGGAAGTGCCGCGACACCCACACTCAGAGCTACAACGGTTATGCCAAGAAGTACTTGGTCGCCTACGCTGAGCACAACTCCTGTTAGATTGGCAATATATAAAACCGCCACGCTTAGATAAATAGCCGTTCCGTCCATTGATACCGTAGCACCAAGAGGAAGAACAAAAGAGGCTGTTTTTTTATTAACTCCGCCCATCTCCTCAGCTACGCGCATAGAAACCGGCAGTGTGGCGGCTGATGAGGCGGTTGAAAATGCCATAATCGGGGCTTCTCTAACATCTGACAAATAAGAAAAAGGGTTGATTTTACCAAAGTATGCCAAAACAGCAGGCAGGGTGACGAGCCCGTGAAAGAGTATAGCTCCTGCAACGACAAGCATATATTTCCATAAACCCACAACAACATCTACTCCTTGGTCTGCAATAACATACGAAATAAGACTAAAGACACCGATGGGAGTCATAAGAATCACCCACTCCGCCATCTTAAGCATCGCCTCCGATACAGCCGTAAAAAACCTAATCATCGGTTCTTGTTCTGAGGGTTTTAAATAAAGCGAAGCGACACCAAAAAGCATAGCAAAAATTATAATCTGCATCATGGAGCCACTGCTTAAAGAGTTAAATATATTGGTGGGAATAAAACTTAAAATCATACTCTCAAAGGAAAAAGGAGCGATGCTAGTGGCTTTAGCAAACTCAAGTCCCTTTACTGCGATTTGTTCACCAATAGCAAATATATTCATAGCAATTATCGCTAAGAGTACAGCTAATGCAGTAGTCAATAGATAAAGCCCGATTGTTTTAAGCCCTATGTTTTTTAAATGTTCAAGTGAGCCTAAACCTAAAATTGCAATGAAAATACTAGAAAAGACAAGAGGGACAACGAGCATTTTTAAAAAAGCTATAAAAACCGTACCAATTATCTTTTGCTGCAGTGCTAATTCTGGGAAAAAAATACCAAACAAAGCACCAAAAATTACCCCTAGTAAAACAAGGGTATTTGTCGTGGCATATTTTTTTATTTTTTTAATCAATCTTTATCATTTATGTTAGATGAATCTTGAAACAAGACTATTTAAACTTGCCTCATCTAAGGCACCTGAGACTCTATGAACCTCTTTGCCACTTTTAAATATGACAAGAGTAGGGATACTTCTGATATTAAATCTGCCGCCTAAAGTCTGTTCACTCTCGGTATTCACTTTTGTAAAAAGGACTTTTAATGGAAAGTTTTTTGCACTTTTTTCAAAATTTGGTCCCATCATTTTGCAAGGTCCACACCAAGGTGCCCAAAAATCTACCACAACAGGCAAATCGCTGTTAACTACAACTTCATCAAAAGTGCTTTGGGTCAACGCTATGGGAGTTGTTTTAAGTAAAGAATTTTTACATTTACCACAATTAGCTTTTGCATAAGACTCTTTTATCGGTACATTATTTACACTTAAACATGAGGGACAAACTACACGCATTGTGTCCCCTTTTGAGTTAGTATTATTGTTACACCGTCTTCTTTGAGTTCAATTAACTGCTCACTTTTTAACTCATTCATTGCTTCTTCTAAAGCGTCATTTTGCTTTGCATTTAATTTTGTTAAAATATTTTGGGTAACATCTTGTTTTGTCATAACTTGACCGACATGATTATGTTTTTTGAACCAAGCCATAAACATCTCTTTGACTTCATTTTTAGGAGCTATATCCATACTGCTTTTTTTTGGGGGTGATTTTCTTCTGTTTGTATGAGGAGAGTTCGTATTTTTAGGAGATGGTTTCATGATAGACCTTCTTTTTGTTGGTATTTATGTTGACATTGTCCCATCTTTTTACTGAAAAAATGCCAATTAAAATAAAAAAGTTTTGCCCGCAGGTAAAACCACAATGGCTTAAATTAAATGAAATTGTCTTTATCGTGATGATTTTACCGCTAATTTGTTTGAACAAGATGGTGTTGATTAATGTTAATTTTATTTTCATGGGATTTACCTAAAAAACTATAATATTAGATATTTTTGTTACCTTTAGTAAAATAAAATTATGATAAAATGCACTCAATTTTAAAGAAATAGGAATTTTACATGCCACTATTAGACTCATTTACGGTAGATCACACAATTATGCCGGCACCTGCAGTTCGTAAAGCTAAGAGTATGAAAACTCCCCATGGAGATGAAATCACAGTCTTTGATTTAAGATTTGTTAGACCAAACGAAGAAATTCTTTCTCAAGAAGGTATTCATACTTTAGAGCATCTTTTTGCCGGTTTTATGAGAGATCATTTAAACTCAGAAAAAACAGAGGTTATAGACCTCTCTCCAATGGGCTGCAGAACAGGTTTTTATATGAGTGTTATCGGAAGTCCGAGCGAAGAAAAAGTTGCAGAGTCATGGGAAGCCTCTATGAAAGATGTACTTAATGTTAAAAGCCAAAAAGATATTCCTGAGCTTAATATTTACCAGTGTGGGACATATAAAATGCATTCATTAGAAGATGCAAAAGAAATAGCAGCTGCAGTTTTGCGTAAAGACATTGACATCATGGACAACGATGCACTTGCTCTAGACCTTTCAAAAGTAGAATAATATGTATATATTAGTGCCAATGGACAGCGACGCAGTCGATAAAGCTAAAATAACTAAAGTTTTTGATGCAAAAATTTGGGCGCAGATTCTTATAGAGGAGGGGGAAGTTGTTGAAATTATTCATAATGAAAAGTATGACAGTTTTGATAATTTTTCAGAAGCTGTTGTTTTAATTGCTGACTCTGAAAATCCTATGCCGTTCATTGAACTTAGTATGATGCCGCTTGTTGCACATACACAAAGAACAATCGATGAGATTGTAGAAGCCTATCTCTTTAGAGAACTTCACGACATGGCATATTAGGGAGCTAAAATGGATTTAAAACAGTTTCTAGAACTTTTTAATCCGCTTCCTGGTAACCATTATTTGCAGGTTTGTACCTCAGTAGACGAAACTACCGAGGAACTTTACAAGATGATGCAAAAAGTTGACGGGGAACTCTCACTCGCTATTTACAATGAAGATGAGTCAGATTTACAAGTTCGATTTCCACATGCCAAGATTCAATATATTTCAAATTTCAAACAACCCTTTAGAGCTCTTCCAAGAAATAACGACATGGTTATACTCAAAGATATTTTTCATCTGCATGAAAATAAAAAAGGTATATTAAAAATCGCCTACACGACACTCGCAAATAGTGCCTATATAATCATCATGCAAAAAAAAGGCACTATGGATATTGAAGCGATGAAAGAGATGCTCGAAGCGTTTGAATTTCGTGCTCCAAATGAGATAGACATTTTGGAAGAATATGATTTAGTAATGGCAAAAAAAATGCATATGTGGGGAAATGGATTATAAAGGCTTCAATTCGTGTTTTACACGAATTAAAGTTTAAGAACTAGATTATTCAGCGGGAGCAGCAGGTACTTCTTCAGAATCAACAGCTTCTTCAGTAACAACAGGTGCCTCATTTGTAGCCGAATCACCACACCCTACAAACATTGTAGCAAGTAACAAAACAGAAACGATTTTAATCATTGTAGAACTCCTTTAAAATTTGGCTGGAAGTGCACCGCTATTTTAGGAGAAGTGCAGTGTATAAATTTTATACATCAAACAGTAACTTTAAACTTGCTTTTTTTACTGCTTTGCCTATGATATTAGCAAAAAAAAGCAATAAAAGGAAAAGATTTTAATGGCTAATTTTGTGTCACGATTTAACGACGAGCAGCATATTATGACTTTAAGCGATGACGGTTCATACACGGCTTACTCTAAACAATACAAAGAGCATTACCACTCAACAAAAGACGGGGCTTTATATGAGTCGCTTGTTAAACATGTAGAGCCTGCTTTTAAAGTCAAACAAAACCAAGATGAAATAACAATTTTAGATATCTGCTACGGCTTAGGTTTTAACACTTTAGCAACACTCTACTACTACAAAAAAAACAATTTATCTTCAAAGCTCAATATTTACTCTCCTGAACTAGACGCTTCACTTGTGCAATCACTTAAAGATTTTACCTATCCGCAAGAGTTTGATGAGTTTAAAAACATTATTTTACAATTAAGCGAAAATGGAATTTATGACGATGAGTTCTGGCATGTGGAAATCTTTTTAGGAGATGCAAGAGAGTATGTTAGAACATTTCCACATGCCAAGTTTGATATAGTTTATCATGATGCATTTTCGCCAACTACAAACCCTATTCTTTGGACAAAAGAGTATTTTAGAGATATTAGAAATATTATAAAAGAAGATGGTGTATTAACAACTTATTCAATCGCGCTTGGAACAAGACTTGCATTATATGAGAATGGATATAGAATTTATTTGAATAAAGGTGAAAAATTCAGAGATTCAACTGTTGCCTCTTTAAGTATACTTGAACAATTTTCCTATGTAGATATGCAACACAAAATTTCATGCAATCCACATGCTAAATCACTTTTAGATAAAGAAATTATTTAAATATATAATTAAATTTAATTATATTATATGGTACAATATCGTCGAAAATTTAGGAGATACAAAATGCAAGAGTATGTATTAAAAAATGATGACTTTTTAGTTTCGCAAACAGATGAAAAAGGGAAAATTCTATTTGCCAATGATGATTTTTGTAAAGTTGCCGGATATACCTTAGATGAACTCGTTGGTCAGCCTCATAGTATTGTGCGGCACAAGGACATGCCCCGTGCAGCTTTTAAAGATTTATGGGATACAGCCAAAAGTGGAAAAGTCTGGACAGGCTACGTAAAAAATGCTATTAAAAATGGCGGATATTACTGGGTCTATGCGACGGTTTATCCAATGTATGATGCAGTTACACAGAAACAAGCCTTTATGTCTTGCAGACGAAAACCGTCTAAAGAAGAGATTGCAGATGCTGAAGCATTGTATAAAACACTAAGTTAGGATGACTTTATGAATACACTACAAAAAAATATTATTTTAGCAATTGCATTTTCTCTGCTTATGGCATCGTTAATTTTTACAGATTCTGCTCCGATTCAAATTGCATTAGCAATTTTATCTGTTGGTATTGCGATGGTTCTTCAGAATATTTCATCAGCTTCTGATGGCTCAAACACGACAAAGCTTGCTGAAGAATTGAATGAATTATTATCCTTTAACAAAAATAAAATCACAGTTAATAAGCAAGCAACAAACAGTACTGAAATTGTTTTAAATGAAGCTATTGTTAGATATTATGAATCGGTTCTAGAAGATACTAGAGTTGCCGGTGAAATGGTTTTGTTAGCTGATAAAGTTTCAAAAGGACATTATACATGCAGGGTAAATGCTGATAGTAAAATACCTTATGTTCATGTACTTAGAAATAGCATGAACAACATGCTAGAATCTTCAGAGAAAAATTTAGATAATGCAATCACAACTCTTAAAAGTTTTTCTGAGGGCTCTTTTAAAACAAGAAGTAATGTAAATGTTGAAGCAAAAATGGCAGAACTTTTAAACAATATAAACTCTCTTGGTCAATCTCTTGAAGATATGGAGCAAAAAACGAATGATTCAAACGCTCAGATTGTAGAATCATCAAAAACTTTAAACAATACAATAGATAATATTACAAATACGACTATAGTTGAATTTAAAAATAGTATAAATTCTATTGTTGATAGAATCTATGAAGTTTCACAAAAAGAGAATGACATGGTAAACAATTTACAGTCTCTTGTCCAAAATGCAAATGAAACGAAAACTATTCTCTCAACTATCGGTGATATTGCAGAACAGACAAATCTTTTAGCCTTAAATGCTGCCATAGAAGCAGCGCGTGCCGGAGAACATGGCCGTGGATTTGCGGTTGTTGCAGATGAGGTGAGAAAGTTGGCTGAACGTACTCAAAAAAGTTTGTCTGAATCTACAGCTACTACAAATGTTCTTATTCAGTCTATTTCAGATTCATCAGATACTCTAAACAGAAATGCCGAAGAAGTGAATGGTATTTCTGATGCCGTTAATGATGTGAGCAGTAAGATGGATGAAATCATCGACACTTTAAAAAGCTTGTCAAATTCTTAGTAAAAGCAAGGGAGTACAGGCATCGTGCCTTGTACTTCCATTTATAATTTCTAAAAACTTTTCTGCAGAGTGTTGAAACTTTTTTTCTCCAAACACCATCTCCTTCAAACATAAAATCTTTATCAGTAATCGTTATTCCAAATATAAATTATTAAACTTCCTATTTATTTTATAATTATTTTAAGTTGTATTAAGTTATTCTGCGTAGTAGATAGAAGGAGGGGTTTAATGATGTTTAAATATTTTTATTTAAGTGCGGGGGTTGTGTTGTTGTTGAGCGGGTGTGCTACTATGGATAAAACTGAGACTCACGAGGTTCCTGCTGAGAAAGTACCAAAAAAAAGTAAAACTTTGGGTGTCACAGAGGGCGAACCGCTTGCCCTAAAGAGAAAGGTTGCTATTGGACGTTTTTCTAATGAAACGAGGTATGGTCAAAGTTTTTTTATTGACAAGGATGATGACAAGATTGGCAAGCAGGCTATGGATATTCTCTCTGCGAAACTTTTTCAGACAGGAAGGTTTATTATGCTTGAAAGAGCTGACCTCTCGAAGATTGAAAAAGAGTTAAATATTGGCGGCTCAAAAAAACTTGATAATTCGGCTGATTATCTTATTCTCGGTTCTATTACGGAATTTGGAAGAAAAGAGACAAGTGACGTTGGAATATTCAGCAGAGTTAAAAAACAAGAGACATTTGCAAAGGTGCATATACGCATTGTGGATGTAAGCAGCGGAGAGATTATTTACTCAGAAGAGGGAAGGGGAAGTGCTTTCAGCGAGGCTGGAACTATTTTTGGAGTAGGAGCTAGGAGCGGTTATGATGCTCAGTTGAACGACAAAGCAATTGATGCTGCTATTTCAGATTTGGCATCAAATATCATAGAAAACATGCTTGATAAACCTTGGCGAGGCTATATTCTCGGTTATGAAAATGGCAGTTTAATTACATCTGGCGGGAAAAGTCAAAATATTAAAATTGGCGATATGTTTGATGTATTACAAAAAGGACAAGAAGTTAAGAATCCACAAACCAATATGATAATGAAACTTCCAGGTAAAAAAATAGCTACTATAGAAATCAGTGCAACATTAGGGGAGAGTATAGATTCAGAAGTTTCACTTGCAAAAATCAAAAAGGGTAATTTGAAATCATATATTGAAAATAAAGATTTCTCTGCTCTTTATATTCAGCCAGGAGATAAAAAATGAGATACTTCCTATTAGTTTTAAGTTTTATAGCAATTTCAGGATGCGGTTACAAAGAGGGTGTTACAACTGCTACTCAAAAATCATATCTTTATTTTACGGGCAATACTGAAAATGTCAAAGTATCGGTTGATGATGGCAAACAGTTCAGCGTAAAATCAGGCAAAGATAATCAATATAAAATTGAGCCCGGCAAACATTTGGTTAAAGTCTATAGAGATAATGAAGTTGTTGTTGAAAAACTTATTTTTGTGGGTGAGAGTATAGCTAAAGAAATCGAGCTAGAGTGATGAAAAATAAAATAAAATATTTATATGTCATTGGGGCAGTTTTATTTAGCGGATGCTCACAGCATAATGGAGCCTTGTATAACTATGAGGATTATAGTGACGACTATTATGCAATGAAAAAAAATATGAGTGAAGAGTCCTCTCTTGAATTACAAAAATCAATAGAGTTAAGTATACAAAATTCACAAAACAGCCGTTCTAAGCGTGTGCCTCCGGGTATGTACGCTAATCTTGGCTACATCTATTTAAAAAGTTCAAGACCAAAAGAGGCTGTATCTTATTTTATAAAAGAAAAAAGTACATATCCTGAATCTGCATATTTTATGGATCGTATGATTAATAAAATTGGAGCAATGCAAAAGGATGTCAAATGATAAATATAAAACTAATAAGAACTATTATTTTAGGATTATCAGCCTTTGTTTTCTTTGGATGCGCTGGCGTTCAAAATCCGCCGACAAAAGCTAGCATGTTTCCGAAGATGTACAAAGAACAGCCGCGCTCTATATTAATCCTTCCTCCGATGAATGAGAGCACGGACGCAGAGGCAAAAGATTATTATATGACTACGGTAGAAGTACCTTTTGCTATGATGGGGTATTATACTTTTCCAGTAGAGATGGTGAGTGATATTATGAAACAAGAGGGCGTTTATGATACTGAGCTGCTTTATAATATGCCATTAGACAAATTTTATGAGTATTTCGGCGCAGACTCAGTTTTGTTCACAAGAATAAAAAAATGGGACGTTGCGTATGTTGTCATAGCTTCAAGTTTAACTGTTGCAATCGAAGCCAGACTTTTCTCAACAAAAACATCCCAAGAGTTATGGCAATACAGCGGTACTATTGTAGTTAATCTCAGTGGCGGAGATTCAGGCGGGAGCCTTGCCGGACTTATAGCCAACGCCATTGGCACAGCCATAAATACAGCATCGGCTGATTATGTTAGATATGCACGGCTTGTTAATATAAATATGGCCAGTACACTTCCTGCCGGACCATACCATGAAGCATACATGCAAGATCAGGTGACAACAGTAGTGCATCAGCGTATGAGGCAGTAAAGTTTATGACTCACCATACTTTTACGCATTTAAAGATATTTGTGCAGAGTAAGTTCTACTTGCTTTCATTATAGCCTCTTGTTAGTGCTTCATAAGCAAATAAATTTATTAACTATTTATAAGTGCTAAAAATTCTTCTCCATACTGCTCAAACTTTTTCTCTCCGACACCATTAACCTCTAGCATAGAAGCTTTGTCGTAAGGCTTTTCGCTGGCTAAATGCTTCAGAGTTTTATCTCCAAAAATGATATATGCAGGAAGAGCTAAATCTTTTGCCAGCTGGGCTCTTTTTGCACGAAGTACTTCAAATAGAGTCTCATCATAATCAAAATCTTCTTTTTGTTTTACTTTTTTCTCTTTAACGGAAGATAGTTCAAGTCTTGAAGATTTGATGTTTACGCTCATTTGACCTTTGAGTATTTTAATAGCATCATCTGTAAGTTTCAAAACACTAAACTCCCCAATATGCAGTACTTTCAACTCTAAAAGACGTTCTAAAATTACAAACCACTCTTTTTTACTTAAGTGGGTTCCTATGTTGTATACAGAGAGTTTTTCAGCTTTGTTAGCTAAAAGTTTTTGATCTTTTGAGCCTCTGAGCACATCAATGATGTAGTTCTTTGCAAAACTCTGCTGCGTTTTATATATAGCACTCAAAACCATTTGGGATTCTTTGGTTATCTCTTGTCTGGATACATCTGACTGTTGGCAGTTGTCACATCTATCTTTACACGCATCTTGCACATCATCAAAGTACTCTGCGAGTTGTTTGTGAAAGCAGATTTCGCTTGTTGCAAATTTATAAATACCGTCTATTTTTGCGTCTAGATGCTCTTTGTACTCTTGGTTGGATATCTCGTTTAAAAAGCGTTTTTGCAAAACCATATCGGCTGCATTAAAAAGCAGAAGTGTCTCGCTGTCTTCGCCGTCACGACCGGCTCGGCCAATCTCTTGGTAGTAGTTTTCCTGAGATTTCGGCAGTGAGAGATGCGCAACAAAGCGAATATCACTTTTATCAATTCCCATTCCAAAAGCAATGGTTGCTACCATAATGTTGACATTGTCGTTTACAAAAATTTTAAAGTTGTTTTCTCTTACATGTTGCGGCAATCCGGCATGATACGGGAGTGCTTTATAGCCTTGTAGGTTGAGGTAAACACTGACATCTTCAGCTTTTTTTCGCGAGCTGACATAGATTATGCCGCTCTCGTCTTTATGGCGCTTTAAAAAACTTTGCAGTTGTGTATAACCGTTTGTTAAACGTCGCTCCGCAGAGATAAAAATATTTTTACGAAATATTTTACCCTTTAAAACTTTTGGATTCTCTAGGCGAAGTTCTCTTACAATATCATCCGTTACATGATTGGTCGAAGTTGCCGTAAACGCGCAAATGGCTGTGTCTGGAAAGTTCGCTTTTAGGTTTCCCAAGGCTCTGTAATCTTCTCTAAACTCATGTCCCCATTGAGAAATACAGTGGGCTTCATCAACCACAAAAAAGTTTATATTGAGACTCTTTAAAAGAGTAAGCGTCGAGTGTGTGTTTAATCTCTCCGGAGAGAGGTACAAAAATTTCAACTCCCCATTTCGAGCTTTTTGGATAATCTCTTCTACATCATCACGTGACTGGGCAGATGAAATCATGTCAGCACTGATTTGCTGTGCTTTAAGTGCGGCGACCTGATCTTGCATAAGTGCAATGAGTGGAGAGACAACTATACTGATGCCCTCTTTTATAAGTGTCGGGAGCTGGTAAACAAGAGATTTTCCCCCACCCGTAGGCAAAATCATAAGTAAATCACGGTTGGCTAAAACCGTGTCAACTCCCTCTTCTTGAAGTGTTCTAAAATTATTGTGACCAAAGATATCTTTTAAAACTTTATATTTAGCTTCTTTGTCTGGCATGTGAAAATTAATACTGAGCGCTCATAGAATCAACCGCATCCCAAGTAAGAGTCTCTTTTTTTGAAGAAGTTTGATGTGCTAATATATGCGACACATATCTCGCAAACATATCTGTTTCAATATTCACTCTGTAGCCTTTTGAGTAGTTTTTAAAGAGGGTCTCTCTCATGGTGTGAGGAATAATGGTCAGCCTAAAAATATTTCCTGCAACTTCATTTACCGTTAAGCTGATTCCGTCTATGGTAACGGAACCTTTTGGGACTATGAAAGGGATAAATTTTTCTCCAACTTCAATAAAAACATCATAAGAGTTTCCGTTGTTTTTAATCTCTTTGATGGTGCCGAGCGTGTCAATATGCCCTTGAACCACATGCCCCTCAAATCTGTCACCCATCATCATAGCAGGTTCAATGTGTACTTCACTCCTGTAGTTCTCTATGGCTAAAAGTTTTTGGC
>MNYP01000007.1 GCA_001873135.1 Helicobacteraceae bacterium CG2_30_36_10 | reverse complement strand
ATTCCAATCTCTTTGCATATTTTTTTTACTATATTTTGTTTTTTTACTTTGTATACTGCATTTGCAATTTCTTTGACTACTTCAATCTTTTCACTATGTTTATCTATCCAGTCTAATACATCAATAGCGTTTAAAATCCAGTCTCTACTATTTAACTTACTTACTATCTCATTAGAAAATTTAGTAGCAAACTCCTGAGCAAACTCACTTGTGCTAAGCTGATAAAGCATTGAAAATGAAAGTTGTAAACCCCCAGAGCCTTTATGCCCCCAATCAAAACCATCTTTGGATTTTGCGAATAGCTCATATCTTGTCGGAAGTTCAACTTCGCCGTATGTAACATACTTGCTTCCAAGCAATGTTTTATGCCCCTTGAATACGTGATTATTTCTGTTAACTGCCATTTTGAGTCTCTCATATTTTAAAAGTAAAATGCTGCTCTGTTTTCTTTATAAGTATTTAGCAAATAAACTCGATAAACAGCATATATAGCAACACATAGCAATAAAAGTGCCAATAATCAAACTAACATAAGAATAATCCTTGATTTTCAATATGTTGACATCGGCTAAATATAGATTTAAATGAGTCTATACTCTATTTTTAACCTTTTTAGCTCTTTTGTAAATAGTTCAAAACAACTTTTAACTTCATTCTCATCTGTCCCAATAAGTGATAGTTCAACAGAAGCTTTAGAGTCAACAAAAATGGGTAGAGATGAAAGTTCAACCTGCGGTGGCAATTTTTCCATTACAGATACAAGAGTGTTTTCACTAGTCTTGGCTAAGAGTGTGTATCTAAATCTTTTTACAGACTTTGAAAAATATGTTTTTATAACTTCACTAATCATAGGGTGTGCCATTTGAGGAAAACCGGGAACAAAAAAATACTTATTCTCTAAAGAGAAGCCCGACATATTGTTAATAGGGTTAAAGAGTAAGTTTGAATTTTGGGGAAGGTCTGACATATGTATTCTGTGCGGATATGCTGCATCTGCAAATTTTTCTGTAATATCTTTTTCGAACATTTTATGACGAAACAAAGGTTTTGATGTAAAAACTTTCGCTGCAATTTCTCTGGTTAAATCATCTGGAGTCGAGCCGATACCGCCGAATGAAAACAGAACGGCTTTCTCATCATTTTTTATAAGCTCATAGCAGTTTGTCATCAGCTTTTCATCATCTTTGATGATAAACGAAGCAAGTAATTCCTGTCCATACTTTGCTAACTCATCACGAAGAAAAGCAAAATGTTTATCCTCTCTTCTGCCATTTAAGATTTCAGTACCAATAATTACAGCATAAAAATTCATTTTAAATTGTCCATTTTTTTGTTTTATTATAGTGAGTATAAGGTAATAATACTCTTATTTAGAGTATTATTTCATAAACGAAAATAAAGGTGTATTCTATGTCATATGCAGAAAAATTAAAAGAGTTGATTACAAAAAGCGTTATTCCAGATTTGGATGAAAGATTAGATGAAATTTTTGAAGAGATTGCTGAGAGTAAAGATGCCAGCAATGATGCTAAAGAAGAGATAGAAGAGTTACGCGAATTTAAACAAGATCTGCAAGATGTTTTAGCAGATATTGAAAATAATGATATTGACGAAGATGAGTGTAAAGAACTTATTGATGATATACTAGAGGCTCAAAAAGGTAATGACGAAGAAGATTTTGGATTTTCGCAAGAAGACTAATTTAAGGATAAAAAATGAGAATAATTTTACTAGGAGCTCCCGGTGCCGGAAAAGGTACTCAGGCTCAATTTCTAACAAAAAAATATAATATTCCTCAAATCTCTACAGGCGATATGTTAAGGGCTGCTATAAAAGCCGGTACACAGATGGGCAAAATGGCTAAGTTGGCGATGGATGCCGGTCAACTTGTAACAGATGAGATTATTATAGGGCTTGTAAAAGACAGAATTGCCGAAGATGATTGTAAAAATGGGTATCTTTTAGACGGTTTTCCTCGTACACTTCCTCAAGCGGATGCTGTTACAAATGCCGGTATTGCTATTGATGCAGTTATTGAGATAGATGTTCCAGACTCTGAAATAGTCACTCGTATGGCTGGTCGTCGTGCTCACTTGGCAAGTGGAAGAACTTACCACTTAGTTTACAATCCTCCAAAAGTTGAAGGCAAAGATGATTTTACGGGTGAAGATTTAGTTCAGCGTGATGATGACAAAGAGTCGGTGGTACTTGATAGATTAAAAGTGTATCACTCCCTTACACAACCTTTAATAGGTTACTATAAAGAGCAAGCTTCTAAAGTTGAGAGTTTAACCTATATTACTGTTGATGGCACGGCACACATTGATGAAGTTGAAGTAGCTATTGTTTCAAAACTAGGTTAATTGAACCCTTTGGTTCAGTTAACTCTACTTATATTTTAGAACTTACGAAACTTTGCATCTCGCAAACTATTTCTTCAATAGTCCCTTCGCCAGAAATCACTTTTAAAATATTTTTATCACTGTAAAAAGCTTCTATTTCTGCCAAAGGTTCTGTATAAACTTTCATTCTGTTGTCAAATACTTCATTGTTGTCATCAGCACCGCGGCAACGTCCTAAAACTCTCTCTCTTGCAGTCTCTTCGCTTACATGCACTTCTATAACACTGCAAAGCTCTAAAGATGAATCGTTTTTTAGATATTCGTCCAGTGTATGCAACTGCTCCATACTTCGCGGATAACCGTCTATAATGATAACCTCGGTAGGAGCATTTTTAATAGCGTTCACGATAGTCTCTATCGCTATTTTAATAGGAACAATAAGCCCTTTAGTAATGTAGTTGTTTATCTCTAGCCCAAGCGTGCTAGCACTTGCAACTTCTGCACGGAGCATATCGCCGGTAGAGTAGTGTGTTATTTTGTCATTTTGCTTAGCTATTAACTCTGCATCTGTGGTTTTACCGGAGCCGGGCGCCCCGATAATCAAAAATAGTTTTTTCATTATGCTTTAGTTTGCTCACGTAGACGAATGTGAAGGTCACGAAGTTGTGTATTGTCAACCGCACTTGGTGCTTTTGTAAGAATACAAGAGGCTTTTTGTGTTTTAGGAAAGGCAATAACATCTCTGATACTTGATTTTTTAGTGATTAGCATCATCAGTCTGTCAAAACCTAAGGCAAAACCGCCATGTGGAGGTGCGCCAAATTTAAGAGCATCAAGTAAAAAACCAAATTTTTCTTTAGCCTCTTCTTCGTCTATTCCCAGAAGTCTGAAAACCTCTTCTTGTATCTCTTGTTTATGAATACGTATGGAACCACCGCCAAGCTCAGTACCGTTTAAAACAATATCGTAAGCAATAGACTCTATGTCTTCTACATTCTCTTTATCTGTGTCTTTAGGCATAGTAAAAGGATGGTGAAGTGCTTTTACTCTTCCATTTTCAACTTCAAACATCGGGAAGTCTACTACCCATACAAATTCGAAAGCGTCTTTGTCAAGTATGTTCATCTTTTCATGTTCTGCTATGAAAATTCTTAATCTTCCCATGTAGTCAAGTACAGTTTTCTTATCCCCAGCACCAAAGAAGACAACATCGCCAACTTCAAGCTCAGTTCTTTCTATAATGAGCGTAATGTCTTCTTCGCTAAAAAATTTAACAAGTGGACCTTTTAGACCATCTTCTTTCATTTGGAAGTAGCCAAGACCGTGAGCACCAAACTTACGTACGAAGTCTTCAAAAGTCTTCATCTCTCTTTTTGAGAATATAAGGTCGGCACCTGGAACTTTAAGCGCTTTAATACGGTTTGTATGAGGCACTTTTGCGATATTAGTAAAGATTTCATTGTCGCATCTTGAGAAGATGTCTAATACGTCAACCATTTTGAGGTCGTATCTTAAGTCCGGTTTATCGCAGCCGTACCACTCCATAGCATTGCTGTGTGTGATGCGGTTAAATGGAGGTTTAATCTCTACGTTACAGGCTTTAAACATAGCAACAAGTAGTTTTTCGGCTACTTTGATAACGTCTTCTTGATTACAAAAACTCATCTCAACATCTATTTGCGTAAATTCCGGCTGACGGTCAGCTCTTAAGTCTTCATCACGGAAACATTTTGCTATTTGAAAGTATCTGTCAAATCCGCCAACCATTAAAAGCTGTTTGAAGAGTTGTGGCGACTGAGGCAGAGCATAGAACTCTCCCGGATGAACACGAGATGGAACTAAATAATCTCTTGCACCCTCTGGAGTAGATTTAGTCAAAATAGGAGTTTCAACTTCTAAAAAGCCGTTTTCATCCAAAATATTTCTGGCTGCGATTGCCGCTTTTGAGCGAAGACGAAAAACCTCATAAAGGTCAGGGTCTCTTAGCTCTAAATAACGGTACTTAAGTGTAGTCTCTTCACCAACACTTTTGTCGCCAATCATAAAAGGAAGAGCAGCAGATTTATTTTCAATAATAAGCTCAGTAACCATAATCTCAATGGCACCTGTTTTTAGTTTTGGGTTAGTTAAGCCTTCGCCACGAAGACGAACCTTGCCTTTAGCGATAAGAACAAACTCATCACGAACGCTATCAGCAACTTTGTGTGCTGCCGGACCATCTTCTGGGTCAAGGGTTAGTTGAATTAAGCCTGTTTTATCTCTTAAGTCGATGAAAATAATTCCACCATGATCACGATAGCTGTTAGCCCAACCGGTTAAAACAACATCTTCGCCTACGTTTATTTCACTTAAATCTGTACAATAATGACTTCTCATAAATATAGAGTCCTAAAATAGAATTTTCGCGATTATATCAAAGTTAGGCTTATGTTTTTAGTTTTTTAACCACAAAAGTGTATAATCATCTAAATAATTTAATTAATGAGACAGGATTTAATTTGCAGACTGGTAGTATTAAAAAAGTTGGTGTAATTTTAAGACCATCAACTCCCGAATTAAAAAGTAGTTTTTTTAAACTTGAAAAAATTTTCAAAAAACACGGTATTGAAGTCTATATAGACAGCATAAGTGGCTCAATGATAGACCTCATGGGCATGGAGTTTGAGACGCTTTGTAAGCACTCCGACGCACTTGTGACGCTTGGGGGTGATGGAACTCTTATCTCTGCTGCTCGAAGGTCTTTTGATTTTGACATACCGATACTTGGAGTTTATGCAGGAAACCTCGGTTTTTTGGCAGACGTCAGTATGGATGAACTCGATGGATTTGTCACAAACTTGGCATGTGGAAACTATCGTATTGACGAACGCTCAGTTCTAGAAGCAAAAATCATAAAAGATGGACAAGAGATTAAAATGCACGCATTTAACGACATAGTTTTAACACGTCCATCTATCTCAAATATGATAAATATTGAAACTCTTGTCGATGGAAAAGCCTTCAATACTTACTACGGAGATGGAGTGATTGTAGCAACTCCAACAGGCTCAACCGCCTATAACCTCTCCGCCGGCGGACCTGTTCTTTTTCCTCTAACAAGAGTTTTTACACTTACGCCGATTTGCCCCCATTCATTAAAACAAAGACCGGTAGTTTTGCCCGGTGAATTTTCTATAGAGATGAAAACGCCGACAAACCCTGCTCTAATGATAGTAGACGGACAAGATATACATGAACTTGATATAGGCGAAAGTGTCTATATCAAACTGGCTTCAAAAAATGCAAAACTCATTCATAGAGAAGAGTTTAATTATTTTGATGTTCTAAAAGAGAAACTGGGGTGGGGCGAATAACGCTCTAGTTGGTAGGCTTTATAATGACAGCAAAAGTTGGATTAGCCCCTGGGGTTGCAGTTTATACTGGTAATGTTGAAGTCAGCACTCCAATAGCCAGAGCGATTGTCTACAAGAGTGACAGTGTAGAAGCGTCGGATTTTCAATCTTATGAACAACTTCAGGAGATTTACAATAATCTTGATAAAAACTCGATGTCTTGGATACATATAGAACCCATTAGTGATCAAGAATCTATAGCCAAAATAAGCTCAATATTTGAATTGCACCCTTTAGTGGTTGAAGATATACTCTCCGTGACACATAGACCCAAGACAGAAGAATTTGATGAGTATATTTTCATTGTAATGAAATATGCTAAATATTCAAAAAATGAGTTGACCTTTTCTCAAATCTCTTTTGTGCTAAAAGAAAATTTCCTTATAAGCTTTGCTGACGAAACAACCGATAGATTTGAAATTATAAAAAAAAGACTGGAAAAACAAGGCTCCCGTATCAAGAAAGAGAGCAATCATTACCTTCTATCTGCGCTTATCGATTATATAGTTGATGATTATTTTGTTATTCTTGAGAGCATCGGCGATGAAATTGAAGAACTCGAAGATGAGATACTAAACAATCCAACTAAAAAAAGCATGGAAAGTGTACACAGATTAAAGCGCAATCTTATGGAACTTAAAAAAAGAATTTGGCCGATTCGTGAGCTTGTAAATGTTTTAATTCATTCAGATGATATAGACCAAAAATATTATATATATTTTAAAGATGTATATGAGCATATTATAAATATAGTAGATATTACAGAAGGGTATAGAGATACAATATCGAGCTTTTTAGATATTTATCTCTCTACTCTGAGCAACCGAATGAATGAAATTATGAAGACTTTATCTATCATAGGAACTATATTTATACCGCTTTCATTCTTGACCGGATACTTTGGAATGAATTTTAAATATGAAACTTTATTGGAGTCTCAAAGCGCATATTACTACTCAAATATACTCATGATTGCCGTTCCGGTAAGCTTATTGACATATTTTAAAATTAGAAAATGGTTTTAAGACGCTTGATTACCTGTTATTTCATAACTCATAATTTTATTAATTAGTGTTTATGGCGAAATATGACATATTGTCATAAAAGAAAGCTTTTTTTTTAAAAATACCTATAATTATGAAAAGTTAATAAATTGCTTTGGCGTCTTTGGGCTTTAGATTTTTAATAACAAGAAAGTATAATTCAAAACAATTTACAAGGTTGTATAAATGATTGAAAGATTTTATCTTAAAGATTATCTCAGTTTTAAAGAAGTTGAACTCAACCTGGCATGTGGATTGGTGGTTTTTACCGGTCCTAGCGGAAGTGGAAAGTCTATTCTTATGAACTCCCTTCTTTCATCGCTTGGCGCAAGCAGTTGTGAGGCATCGCTTTGTGAGTCAGGTGTTACTTGGGAGATTGACAGTGAAAACAGTGGCATTGAAAATGATGACATCAATGTTTTTAAACATATTAAAAAAGAGAAATCAAGGTACTTTATAAACAACCAGACTGTATCTAAAAAAGCAATGGCGCAACTGGGTTCAAAATACCTTAGGCATTTGAGCTTAAAAGACTTTAGTGATTTTGAAAATGAAAACCTTATCTCTGTTTTAGACAATAGAATAGAGAATATTACACCTGTAAAAAGTGAATATAAAAAAGTTTTTGCAGAGCACAAAATAGTAAAATCAGAACTCATTAAAATAGAAGAAGAGGAAAAAAGAATAGTTGAGTTAAAAGAGTTTGCCTCTTTTGAGATTAAAAAAATAGAAGATATTTCTCCAAAACCGCTTGAAGACGAAGAGCTTTTAGAGATAAAAAAAAGCCTCTCAAAAAAAGAAAAAGTTCTCGAGAGCATTGAAGAAGCAAGTGTTATTTTTGAACATGAACATAAAGCTTTTAGCGCTTTGGAGTTTTTAGATATAGAGAGTTCTTTTTTTGATGATGCTATGAATGAGTTACGGGCAGTTTTAGACAAAGCCGAGGAGAAGTTCAGTGCACTTGATGATGTAGACGTAGAAGAGGTTTTAAACCGTATAGAAGAGTTGAGTGGATTAAAAAGACGTTATGGAAGCATAGAAGAGGCGCTTTTATATAAGGAGCAGAAGAAAAAAGAGTTGGCTGAGTATGAAAACATCGAAATAACCAAAGGCGATTTAGAAACTAGATATAACAAACTAGACGAAAACTTAAAAGAGTTAGCAAAGAGTTTGACAGAGTTACGGCATGTGGAAATAAAATCATTTGAAAATGATTTAAACAGATATTTAAAAGAGTTGTATTTAAGAGAAGCCGAAGTTGCCTTGCAAGAGTCAGAATATACTGCTCTAGGAAAAGACAAAATTTCATTAAAATTAAATTCTACGGAGTTGCAAAAAATCAGTACCGGCGAGTTTAACAGACTCAGACTCGCCATTCTTGCTCTAAAGTCAGAGCGTATGAGCAAAAACGGCGGTGTTTTAATGCTTGATGAGATAGATGCAAACTTAAGTGGAGAAGAGTCTATGAGCGTTGCAAAAGTTTTACGACAGCTCTCCGCTCATTTTCAGATTTTTGTAATCTCTCATCAGCCGCAACTCACTTCAATGGGTGATCAGCACTTTCTTATTTATAAAGAGGGCGATGAGTCGTTCGCCAAAGAGCTTAATTTTAACGAAAGAGTAGATGAGGTGGCTAGGATTATCAGTGGCGAGAGCGTAACGAAGGAAGCTAAAAAATTTGCAAAAGAACTTTTGGAGGCGAATAAAAAAAATGATAGTTGATACACATATACATTTAGATGATGATAGATATAACGAAGATTTGGATGAAGTTTTAAATAGAGCCAGAGAGGGCGGTGTAGAGAGGTTTATCATCCCAGGTGCAGACCCAAAAACGCTCGATAAGGCTATGTCTATAGCGCAAAAATATGATGATGTCTATTTTGCAGTGGGCGTACACCCGTATGATATGCAAAACTTTGAAGACTTAGATTTTGAAATGTATGTAAATCATGAAAAATGTGTCGCCATAGGTGAGTGTGGGCTTGATTACTTCAGACTCAAGGGTAGTGATGAAGAAAAAGAGTCTGAGAAAAAAAGACAAAAAGAAGTTTTTGCAGCTCAGATTGAGTTGGCAAAAAAATACAAAAAACCTTTAATTATACATATTAGAGATGCCTCAAGAGATTCTAAAGAGTTACTTTTAAAGCATAATGCAAAAGAAATTGGGGGAGTTTTACACTGCTACAATGCAGATGAAGAGCTACTGAGTCTCGCAAATGAGGGCTTTTATTTTGGCATTGGCGGTGTTTTGACATTTAGTAATGCAAAAAAGCTTGTAAATGTTCTGCCAAAAATTCCACATGCCAAGCTTTTGATAGAAACAGATGGGCCATATTTGACACCAACTCCACATCGCGGCAAACGAAATGAACCATTTTATACAACTTTTGTAGCACAAAAGATGTCCGAACTTTTAAATATTGAGCTAGAAAATATTGAGAAAACAACAACAGAGAATGCCCTGAGGCTCTTTCATATTTCTTAATATTTATAAATTTGGCATGTGGAAATAGATTTATTTGGGAGTAATTAGTCTTTTTTAGATAAAATACGACTTTTAAATTTAAAATAAAGAGCCTTAACTAATGAAATATTTATTACTTTTACTCCTTCCAATCTTTCTCAGTGCTAATTTAACCTATGAAAATAACTCCAATAAAGAGATAGCTTTATTAGAATCTTTTGACATTGAATCATCTTTTCTTTATGATCCGATTATGAACGATATGCGTACTAAAAATACATCAAAGTACAGAGATAAACACTTTTTTAAAGCTATGGATGAGGCTTACTTGTTTATTCCTTCTGTTAAAAATATTTTAGCAGAATATGGAGTTCCTCCTGAATTTTTATATTTAGCAATGGCTGAATCAAATTTTTCAAACAAAGCATACTCATCAAAAAAAGCATCCGGTCTTTGGCAGTTTATGCCACAAACAGGAAAACTATACGGCTTGAGAATTGATGAGTATGTTGATGAAAGAAGAGACCTTATAAAATCAACCAGAGCAGCTGCAAAATATCTTTCAAACTTACACAAAAGATTTGGAAAATGGTATTTAGCCGCCATCGCTTACAATTGTGGGGGCGGAAGACTGAACTATGCCATCAAAAAAGCCGGCACAGATGATTTAACTGTTTTACTTGACCCAAAAATGATGTATATTCCAAAAGAGAGCAGACTCTACATAAGAAAAATCATTGCTCTGGCTCTCATCGGCAATGATGAAGAATTTTTGTTAAATAGTGAATACGCTCATCTTCTCAATAGGGCAAATGCCTACTCTGTTTCTACCGTAACGCTAGAGAGCGGAGCATCTCTAAAGAGACTTTCTAAGTTGGTCGGCATACCCCTTGAAGAGTTGAAAAAGCTCAATAGACATCTAAAATACGACTTTGTACCGCCTTATTCAAAGCAGTATAATGTCTACATTCCCTACATAAAACTGACAGAGTTTAAACAAAAATACTATGAAGACAAAATGCAAAACATATATAAGGTGCATGTTGTTACAAGTGGAGAAAATTTATATAATATTGGTCTTAAATATGGGGTTTCTTATAGAGTTATTATGGACTTTAATCGTTTGAAAAATGCAAGACTGAGTTTAGCGCAAAAACTTGTCATTCCAATAGAGCGAAAAATCCAAAATAAGAAAATTGATAGTAAATTTTATTATATGGTTAAAAAAGGTGATACTCTGGACTCTATTGCAAAGTCACATAAAATCAGTATTAAAGATATACAGCTTCAGAACAATTTGAATGGAAGTTTGGTGAAAATCGGGGAAAGGCTAAAGATTAATGAATAAAACATCTATTTTTACACTCTTGCTTATTTCACTTCTCTTTAGTGCTTGTAGCACTAGAGGAAAAAGAGCGTATCACAAGTACGATGATTCACAAACAAGCTCCTACTCTTCAAATAAAAATAATCACAGTTCAAGTATGGACAAAAAAACGTATTCCCACCCAACTATGAGACCTTATGTAATCAGAGGAATCAGATACCATCCGACGGTTGTAAGCGTTGGAGATAGTTTTAGTGGTAATGCCAGCTGGTATGGTCCTACTTTTCACGGCAAGCTGACATCAAACGGTGAGACCTACAACATGCACGATATGACGGCTGCGCATAAAACGCTTCCTATGAACACGATTGTCAAAGTTACTAACACTAATAATGGACTCAGTACTGTTGTAAGGGTAAATGACAGAGGACCGTTTATTGCTACGAGAATAATAGATTTGTCAAAATCGGCGGCTAGTAAAATAAATATGATAGGTCCGGGGACTGCGCCGGTAACTATTGAGATTTTGGGCTTTAGGACAAAAGGTAGCAAAAATATTCCTACGATTAAAGAGCTTAAAGAGAGTCCTCAAAAACAAGAGATAGAAGGGTTTGCTCTGCAAATAGCCTCTTTTTCAAAGATTGAAGGTGCTCTCTCAACACAAGAAAAATATAATAATACCGACGGATACAAAACTATGATAAAAGATGTTGAAAACGAAACGGGAAGAAGTTACAAGGTTTGGCTTAAAGGCTTTAAAAGTGAGCAGGAAGCTAGAGATTATAAAGAAAACAGCATATTCGAAAATTCATTTATTGTAAGAGAGGATTAGCATGATTGCGAAAAACAGAAAAACAAAAGAGACAGACATTACAATCTCGCTAGAACTAAATGGAACCGGAAAAAGTAACATAAACAGTGGGGTCAGTTTTTTAGATCATATGCTGGAGAGTTTTTCAAAGCACTCTTTGATTGATTTAAATGTCGAGTGCAAAGGCGACACGCATATAGATGACCATCACAGTGTTGAAGACATCGCTATTGTGCTCGGTTCTTTAGTGGCAGAGTCAATTTACCCTGTTAAAATGATGGAGAGATTCGGCAGTGCAAACATCGTAATGGATGAAGCTTGTGTTAGTTGTGATCTTGATTTGAGCAATAGACCCTATCTTGTCTATGAAGTAAAGGTAGAGGGCAAAGTAGGGCGTTTTGACACTGAACTCGTAGAAGAGTTTTTTAAAGCTTTTGTGTCGAGTGCAAGAATCAGTGCCCACATTGTAGCACTTAGAGGCAAGAATAAACATCATCTTATTGAAGCTTCATTTAAAGCTTTAGCAGTAGCGCTTCGCAGAGCAACTGCAAAAAATGAAAGAGTTGGAATTCCCAGCACTAAAGATGTTCTGTGATTAAATTAATCGTTCTCGATGTTGACGGGTGTATGACTGATGGGAAAATAATATATACTCAGGATGGAGTTGAGCTTAAAAATTTTCACGTAAAAGACGGTTTTGCCATTGTCAACTGGATAAAGCTTGGACACCACGTAGCAATAATAACAGGAAGAGATTCTCAGATAGTTAAAAACAGAGCAAATGAGCTTGGGATACAGCATCTTTATCAGGGTATAAAAGATAAAGAAAAGGTTCTAAGAGATTTAGTCTCTTCTTTAAACTTAAGTTTTGAAGAGGTTGCTTCTATCGGCGATGATTTAAATGACATCAATATGCTCAATCTTGTAGAAGAAAGCTTTGCTCCAAGTGACGGAGTAATAGAAGTCCAAGAGATAGCCAAAACTATTCTCTCAAAAAAAGGCGGAGATGCCGCTGTGAGAGAAATGATTGATATTTTGATTGATAAAAATAATCAAAAAAAAGAGTTGATGCGACTTTGGGTTAGAGACCGATAAGGAGTATAAAATCAATATAAATATTTTTTTTACCTTAGTATCTATCGGTTTGTTAATGATCTTTTTCTTATTTAAGCCGCTGAATATCAAAGAGCAGAAGTTTACGGATGTTCCCTTATTTGAGTTAAGCGCTTTTACTATGCATGAATTGAATATTTATGGACTGCAGACATTGATGCTTGGAGATAAAGGGGCAAGATATAAAGATCGCTACACAGTAAAAAACATAGATTATACAGATAATTCAAGAAGCTATCTAGCCAACATGAGAGCTGACTTTGGCGTTTACAAAAATGAAATTGTCAATTTAGACGGTAATGTTTTTTACAGTAGAGAAGATGGGCTTGTTTTTGAAACACAAAAGGTAATTTACAACAAGAAGACATCCATCGCTTATGTAAATCAAGATTATGTATCTTATAGGGATAATAATAAAATTATTGGAACGTCTCTTGAATACAATAATTTTTTAAATCAAGTAAAATCTACAGATGTTGTGGCTAATTATCATATAGAGGAGAAAAAGTAGTGAAATATTTTATAGTTTTAGCATTTTTTTTAATATCAAGCCTTATGTCGGAAGATTTGAAAGTAAAAGCAAATAAATTCAGTTCAGATGAAAAGGCCGGTATTACTATTTTCACCGGTAATGTAAACATCATAAAAGGTTCTGATGAGCTTAATTCTTCAGTAGTGACGATATACACAGACAATAAACATCAGCCGACAAAGTTTGTAGCAGATGGAGATGCATCTTTTAGCATACAAACAAAAGAGGGTTCCGTGTATAAAGGAAAAGCACAAAAAGTTATTTATTACCCTCTTACAAAAGAGTACCATTTTTTCAAAGATGTTTATCTGCGGCAAATAGATGAGAAAAAAGAGATTATCGGTGATGAAGTAATTTTAAAAAGTATAGAAGGAAAAGCATATGCTAAGGGTGCAAACAAAGAGCCTGTCATAATGATTTTTACTATTCCAGACAAAGAAGAGAAAAAATGATAGAGATTGTAGACGCGAAGTTTATTACATCGGCTCAAAATATACAAAATGCACCTGAGTCGCAGGAGCAAAATGAAGTTGTCTTTATGGCAAGAAGTAATGTTGGTAAAAGTTCACTCCTTAATGCTCTGACAAACCATAAAGGCTTAGCAAAAGTATCTTCTACTCCCGGTAAAACGAGACTTATAAACTATTTTGATATTACATTTATAAATAGAGATACAGCAGAAAAAAGTCTTGCCAAATTTGTAGATTTACCTGGTTTTGGTTATGCAAAAGTATCTAAATCAATGAAACATGATTGGGAGAAAAATCTGACCGATTATATAGCACAAAGAGAGCAGATAAAGCTTTTTGTTCATCTAATTGATTGCAGACATCCGCATCTTGAAATTGACACACAGGTAAGTGACTTCTTATTTGAAAACTGCAGAGAAAACCAAACTATACTTCAGATTTTTACCAAAATTGACA
>MNYP01000008.1 GCA_001873135.1 Helicobacteraceae bacterium CG2_30_36_10 | reverse complement strand
ATTTTTAGAAGAGTTTATAGACCAAGTCGTGAATCAGGCGAAAAGAGACAAGGGAACATACTCTGTTTTGATGCTTGATGTTGATTTTTTCAAAATGGTAAATGACACATACGGGCATGATGTAGGTGACCTTGTAATCGTAGAGATTGGAAAGGTAATAAAAGAAAATGTTCGTGAATCTGATCTTGCTATAAGATATGGCGGAGAGGAGTTTGTTGTAATGTTACATAATGCCAGCGAAGAAGGCACTCAAGATGTTGCTAAAAAAATACATTCTACCTTTGCAAACCTAATCTTTGATGTTGGCAACGGAGAGACTCTGCAAAAAACTATGAGTATTGGTATATCAAAATATCCAGATGATGGCGACACCATTTGGAAATGTATTAAGCTAGCAGATACAGCACTCTATAAAGCAAAAACAAGCGGTAGAAATAAGATAGTCCGTTATATTCATGAAATGTCTGAAAGTGCTGATGTTAGATAAATAGTTTCAAAATATTTCCACATGCCGGCAGAGTGCATTTGAGACTCTCTCGGAACCGATGCCTTGGCTTCGGTAGAGAAGGCTTGAAAACTGCTACTTTTAGGACTTCTCGTAGCGAAGCAAAGTTAATCGACGAAACAAGCGAAGCAAAGTTTCACCCGTGCAAGTTGCCAAAAAGTTAAAAGAGTGATGTAATTGCAAGGAGCATAGAGAGGAAGCGTACTCATGTACGTGACGAGCGTAGCGACGTGGCAAGTGCGTCGCTATTTTAACTTTTTAGTGGCAGCCGCAGCCTGTGCCACAACTCTCATCTTTTGGAGCTTCTTTCTTAGGAGCCGCAGCAGTTGAACATGCACTTACACCTGGAGGTGTTGTTGGCTGAACAGCTCTGTTGTCGACTCCGCCGTTTGCATTAATCTCTTCAATACTAGCCCAAATAGACTCAGCAGCAGCTACATAACGCTTAGCAGACTCAGAACTTGGGTTAACAAAAGTGATTGGTTTACCCTCATCTCCGCCGATACGGATACTAGGCTCGATTGGAATCTCTGCAATTATTTTAGTATTGAATTCATCTGCCATAGGCTGAGATGTACCTTTTCCAAAAATATCATACTCTACACCCGTGTCCGGTGCAATAAAGCCACTCATATTTTCAATAATACCCGCTATTGGAATGTTTAATTTTCTAAACATATCTAATGAACGGCGAGAGTCATCCAAAGAGACGCCCTGTGGAGTTGTAACAGTTAAACCTACAGTTACCGGAACGCTTTGCGCTAAAGTAAGCTGAGCATCACCGGTTCCCGGAGGCATATCTATAACAAGCACGTCAAGGTCAGACCATAAAATATCACGCAAGAACTGCTCGATTGCTTTCATAATCATAGCACCGCGCCAGATTAAAGATTGACCCGGTTCCATCAATGAACCCATAGACATAACTTCAATTCCATAGGCTTTGATTGGAAGAACTTTATTGCCGTTTACTTCTGGTTTTATATCGTCAATACCCATCATACGAGGAATATTAGGACCATAAATGTCAGCATCTAAAAGACCGACTTTTTTACCCTGTGCAGCAAGTGCGATGGCGATATTTACAGATGTTGTAGATTTTCCGACCCCGCCTTTTCCAGAACTAACCATTAAAAAGTTCTTAACTTGAGGCGCTATATTTTTACCATGAGATGAACTCTCTTTTGGCATTTTTGGAGATTTAACATTACAAGTTACATTTACTGCACCGATAGCTTTGAGCTCTTTATTTGCGTCATCGCTTATTTGCTGTGCAACTTCTGGAGCACTCGAGGTAATATCTACGCTAAAACTTACATCTTTACCATCTACTATTATATTGTTTACAAATCCAAAAGTTACAATATCCTTAGTAAAACCCGGATATAAAACTTTACAAAGTGCTGATTTTACAATCTCTTCTGTCATAATTTTCCTTTTTATTTATTTTAATAATTTTTAGAACTTTATCATATCTAAATAAGATAAATATTGTCTTATTTAGATAGTTTTATTTTTTAAGCTATAGCCATAACTTTAGCTCTTTCTTCTTCTGCTAATCTTGCGTCTTCGGCAATTTGGGCAATCATTTCCGGATTGTCCATAATACTTTGCGTTATTTTATAAGAACAAAACTTAGGTCCGCACATAGAACAAAATTCTGCTTCTTTAAATACATCTTGAGGAAGCGTCTCATCATGATATTCACGCGCTCTCTCACTATCAAGAGCAAGCTCAAACTGCTTTTCCCAATCAAAGCTATATCTAGCATCACTCATCTCATCATCAATATCTCTTGCACCTTTACGTCCGCGGGCAATATCAGCAGCATGAGCCGCAATTTTGTATGCAATAATTCCCTCGCGAACATCCGCTGCATTAGGAAGACCCAAATGCTCTTTGGGCGTAACATAACAAAGCATACTAGCTCCATGCCAACCGCCCACAGCTGCACCGATAGCTGAAGATATGTGGTCATACCCTGCGGCAATATCAGTTACCAAGGGACCTAAAATATAAAAAGGTGCCTCATGACAAAGTTCACGCTGAATTTTCATATTACGCTCAATCTGATTGAGAGGAACGTGACCCGGACCCTCAATCATAACCTGAACATTTTTTTCCCAAGCTCTCAAAGTCAACTCTCCTAAAACTTTAAGCTCACCTAACTGTGCATCATCAGATGCATCTGCTAAACAACCCGGACGGAGTGAATCACCTAAAGAAAGGGAAACATCGTACCTAGCACAGATATCTAAAATATCATCAAATGCTGTATAAAACGGGTTTTCTCTATGGTAATGCATCATCCATGCAGCCATAAGTGAACCGCCGCGAGAGACGATTCCCATCTTACGTTTTGCAACTTTTGGCATAGTTGAGAGTAAAAAACCGGCATGAATCGTAAAATAACTTACCCCTTGTTTTGCTTGGCGCTCTAGTACGTCGAGCATAACTTCTATGCTTAAATCTTCTATTTTATTTCCAACATCGTGAAGAATCTGATAAATAGGCACCGTTCCAATAGGAATTTTTGATGAGGCGATTACGGCTTTACGAATTTCATCTAAATCACCGCCAGTTGATAGATCCATTGCAGTATCAGCTTTATAGTGCTGAGAAACTTGCATTTTTTCAACTTCGCCTTGAACATCTGAGGCGATTGCAGAAGAACCTATGTTGGCATTGATCTTACATTTACTTGCAATGCCTATGGCCATCGGTTCTAATGAAGTGTGGTTAATATTAGCCGGTATAATTAATCTACCGCGTGCTATTTCACTGCGAACAAGCTCAGGAGACAGGTCTTCTATTTTAGCAACGTATTGCATCTCTTGAGTGATAACACCCTGTTTTGCATAATACATCTGCGTACGGACTGCATCATCCTTTCTTTTTTCTACCCATGAAGATCTCATATTTTCTCCTAAATTTAGTAAGTAATATTACTTACATTTGTATATATATAGATGTTGGAAATATAATCAAATAAAGTTAATTTAACATAAAGTAAGATACTTGAATTTATATTTTAGGGTAACTATGACAAAACGTATCACTTTTTTTTCTATTACAAGAGAAAAAAAAGCTTCATATGTGTATAATTTCGTAACACTTTAAACAGGCAGGGGTTTTTTTGTCCGACTTGACACTTATTTTACTTGCTGCTGGAAATTCTAGCAGATTTAGTTTAGATGTAAAAAAACAATGGTTAAGAATTGCTCACAAACCGCTATGGCAGTTTGTGGCAGATAGGCTTCAGAAGAGTGGTTTTTTCGAAAAAATAATCATTACCTCTGCTCGCGATGATCTAGAATTTATGAAACATTATTCTGATTATACTTTCATAGAGGGTGGCTTAAGCAGACAAGAGTCGCTTAGAAATGCACTGGCTCATGTTGAGAGCGAATTTGTTCTTGTGAGTGATATAGCAAGGTCTTGTATTAGTGAAGAGTTTTTAAAAACTATCATTGCTAAAAAAGGGGAAGCTGATTGTATAGTTCCCTATCTCAGCGTAACAGATACGGTAGTTTACAAGAATACTACTATAGACAGAGAAAAAGTAAAAAGAGTTCAGACACCGCAACTCTCAAGAACCTCCGTTTTAAAAAAAGCGCTCCAAACCAATGAAGAATTTACAGATGAAAGCAGTGCAATAGTAGCCGGTGGTGGCAGTAGAGAGTTTGTTTTAGGTGAAGAAGAGGCTCATAAGATAACATTTGTTTATGATTTGAATAAACTCTCATGCTTAGAAAAACCATCAACCGACACTCTAAGCGGAACAGGTTTTGATGTTCATGCTTTTGATAATAAAGGGGAGATGTATCTTGGCGGAATCAAGATAGACTCAGAATTTGGGTTTAAAGCTCATAGCGATGGAGACGTCGCGATTCATGCGCTCATAGATGCACTTTTAGGTGCTGCGGGAATGGGCGATATAGGGATGATGTTTCCAGACAGTGATGAGACGTATAAAGGGATAGACTCAAAAGAGCTACTAAAGAGAGTTGTGAGAAAAATTCGCGATTTTGGTTTTATAATTGTAAACGTAGATATAACAATAACTGCAGAGACTCCAAGAGTCTCAAAATATAAACTTCAAATGAGAAAAACTCTCTCAAAGATATTAGATATAGATAGTTCTAGAGTAAATGTAAAAGCTACAACAACTGAAAAACTCGGCTTCATCGGAAGAAGCGAAGGTGTTGGAGTTATCGCAAATGCAAATTTAAAATATTTTAATTGGGCAAATCAACCACTTAACTAAGGCAAATAATTGAAAATACTAATAATAGAAAATGAGATTTATCTGGCGCAGAGCATCGCAACTAAGCTAGGAGAACTCGGTCATACCTGTGAAATGTGTACATCTACGAAAGATGCAATTAAAAGTAATAACTATGATGTTGTTTTACTCTCAACAAATATTAATGGTCAGGATTTCAATCCGGTTATTGATACTTTTAAAAAATCTATTATTATTCTTATGGTTTCATACATAAGCAATGATACCGTTTCAAAGCCACTGAGCGCCGGTGCAAAAGATTATATTTTAAAACCGTTTATGATTGAGGAGTTAATCCGTAAAATAGACCATTACCAAGATTATGAAAAATTAAAAAGAAGAAATGAAGCGTATGAAAAGTATTTAAATCACTCCTTTTCAAGTATTACTCAAGAACATAATCATAGCCATATCGAACTACCGATTTTCATCTCTTCAAGTTTTCAAAAATATGTTGATGCCTTTGCCTTTAGTCATGCTTTTGCAAAAAACCTTCCTATACACTTCATAAGCTTAGGTGATACAAAAGCTAACAGTGAGATAGCATTGCTCCCCCAAAATTCGATTATTTATATTATAAACTTTCAAATGCTTAAAAAAAGTGAAAGAAAAGCTTTTTATGAAGTAATAGCAAATAGACAAGTTATTGTTGCAAGCAGTGATAAAATCGAAGATGTTGATTATAGAGTTTTGGAAATTAAAAGTGAAAACAATATTTTTGATCAAGGAGATATTTTACCGATTGAAGATTATGTTAAATATATTGTCCTTAGTTATCAACATAAATTTCCAGATACAGAATTATCTAAAAAATTAGGTATTTCTCGTAAAAGTCTATGGGAAAAGAGAAAGAAATATGACATCATCAAGAAAAAATAAAACCCTTTTTATAGACAGAGAAGCGGCCTCTGTATTAGAGTTGGTTAAAGATGGTCTTTTGTTTCCCGTTACTAAACTTATGGGGACAAAAGAGAGTGAAGAAGTTCTTAAAACCAGACTGATAAACGGTAAAACTTTTCCATTTCCTTTTGTCTTAGCTCCATCTGGGCAAAAAAATATTAATGTTCTAAGTTCCCTTAAAGTAGGTGAAGAGGTAACAATAATTTGTGATGACCTTGAATTTGCAACGCTTATTGTTGATGAAACCTTTCAAATAGACCCTAAGGAGCGAATAAAGCACATCTATGGTACTGACGATTCAACACATCCCGGCGTTATGGCAACGATGAAAAGAGTCGGACCTTGGGCAATTAGTGGAGAATACACTCTTTTAAATACTTCCACAAATAAAAATAAAAATAAAATACAAGAAGCCAAACAAAATACTGATGCAAAACATACCACTGCTCTTGTAATGGCTGCAAACCCTTTGCACCGTGGACATGAACGTCTCATCAGACAGGCACTTGACACAACTGATTTACTTGTGATATTTTTACTAAAACCTTATGATGTTGCCAATTTAAGTTATGAGATAAGAAAAGAGGCCTTAGAGTATTTCATAAATAACTTTTTACCAAAAAACAGGGTCGTGATAGTTCCGCTTGAAAACAGTTATATATTTGCAGGATACAATGAAATTATAATAGATGCGATTGTTACAAAAAACTATGGTTGCGACAGACTTACGATTGGGCGTAACCACGCTGGTCTTGGCATGTTTTATGATTGTAATTCCAATAAATCAATTATAGACAAAGTTGTCGGAATAGATATAGATATACGTATAGCAAGCGAATATGCGTATTGTAATATATGCAGAACTCTTGTGAGCAAAAGTTCTTGTCCGCATGGGCAGCATAACCAAATATCTTATCATTCTGATTCCATTTTAGAACTGCTTAAACTAGGGCTTTTACCCCCTTCTGTTTTAATCAGAAAAGAAATTTCATCTTTTTTACTCTCAAAACTGCATCCAAACAGGTTTAATAATTTGGGGAAACTTTACTGTGACCTCTTCCCCGTAGAGGGTCTTTTAGTTGAACATACAGAAAAAGATTTTTATTTAGAACTGATGAAACTCTATCAGACTACTTCGCTCACTTAGGAAAATATATGAATTGGTTTTTTATAACACTTGGATATAGCGGCTTATCTCCAAAAGCACCCGGAACAGTCGGAACCTTGGTTTCACTTCCTCTTGGAATGTTGATTTTAATTTATTTTGATGCACAAACACTTTTTTTAGCTGCACTGCTAATTTCAATAATAGCTATAAAATCTATTAACAAATATGAAGAGAAAAGCGGAATTCACGATGATAAAAGAGTAGTAATAGACGAACTCGCCGGCATGTGGTTTGCCCTGAGTGTAGCACCTGCTATCAGTGTCAGTCTGAGTGAAGTCGGTATGTTCGAAAATGGATTTTTAATCCAGAGTGCTTTGTCATTTGCACTCTTTAGATATTTTGATATTGCAAAACCTTCTATAATTGGAAGAATTGACAGAGAAACCAAAGGCGGAATCGGAGTAATGGGCGACGACATCATTGCAGGATTCGCAGCTGGAATTGTAAGTGCAGCTATTTGGCAGGGGATATTGTATTTTTTGTAAGTATGTTTTGTTATAATAAATAGAAATAAAATTTAAGGTGTCTTAAAATGAAAAGTCTGTGGATGTCTTTTACTTTTTACATACTCTCTACTCTAAGTTTATCTGCCCAAGAGTTACAAAACCAGAGTGATACACTTAGTAAACAAGCAACTGCAAACATATACACAGAACAAACTTTATTGATAATAATTTTTACTCTTGTAGTTTTAGTGTTTATTGCTCTAGTTATATTTTTTTTACGAATTAAAAATCTAAAAAAAGAGCATACTAAAATGATAGAGATGCAAGAGCTTATAAAACAACGCCATGATAAACTTCTTTCAGACATGAGTAGACATATCCAAAACATGGCTCAAGAAGCTGTCAGAAGCACACATGAACTAGCTGATAAAATTGATAATTCTGATTTTAGAAAAATTGTTTCTTCAGAAAACAAACTTCTCGGTATAACCAATGACCTTATAGAATTTTTAAGACTAAAGTCCAAAAAAGTTGAAATAATAAGTGAAAATTACAAACTCCTCAATCTACTTAATGACACATCAGGAATTTTAAGCTCTAACTATAGAGGTCAGGATATAGAACTAAACTATGATATAGATAACAACATACCAAATGTACTCATTGGTGATACACTAAATCTAAATAAGATTTTAGTAAATGTCTTAGAGTACTGCATAAATAATAAATCCAATGAGCTTACTTTAAAGATATATAAAACTACTAAATTCAATACAGAACCTAAACTAAACTTCTCCATCAAAACAGATACAAAAATAGATATAAAAGATAGCGTAACTCTGTTTGAGTCAGTATATGATGAAACAACAAGTAAATATGAAGACTTAGACCTTTTTGTCGCCAAAGAACTTTCTTTGCTAATGCAAGGAGACCTTGTGGCTAACAAGCAAAACGACAACTCTGTAGAGTTTCTACTTACTATCCCTTTTAACTCAGTAAAAGAGACAAGTTTTAAACTAGAAGAAAAATTAGAAAATAAAAAAGTTTTAATTATTGAGAGCAATTATAACTCTGCGCTTGCAATACAAAAAGTATTTTTAAACTTTAAATATAAAGTAGATGTAGAATCAAAAGCAAATTATCTTTTGAATAAACCCGATTTTTCCATTTATGACATTATTGTTCTTGATAAAAAACTATTTAATAAAACTGCTATTGGGGCTATCAAAGAGTCAAAGGCTAAAGTTATCTCTGTTGGAACTATATTTAACTTTTTACAAGCCAATGCAAATAAAAGTATCTCAAATATAGACCTCTCAAAGCCTATTACAAGAGAGAGTGCTTTAGATGCTCTTCGTAATCTTTACTCTCCGGTCTCCAACATAGTTGAAGCAAATATAGAAGATAAAGAGAGTTCAATAGAACCACTTAAGATACATAGAGAAATTTTTGCTAATACGCCGGATGTAACTTTGCAAAGATTTTCAGAATTTAAAGGGAGCAACTTACTTCTTGTAGAAGATAACTATATAAATCAAAAAGTACTTACAAGCGTGCTTAATAAATCCGGAATCATTATTACCATAGCAAATAATGGACAAGAGGCTATTGATTTCATAAAATCAGACAAAAAATTTGACTTAGTTTTGATGGATATAAACATGCCTACAATGGACGGATACACAGCAACAAGTATAATCAGGGAGGAGACTATCTACAACTCACTGCCTATAGTTTCACTCACTGCATTAACAACAACTGATGAAGTTGCTAAAATGTTTGCATGTGGAATGAACGGATTTCTTGCGAAGCCATTTTACAAAGAGAAACTTTTTACAGTTTTTAATGTTTTTATCGCTAACAAGCCTGTATTTAGTAGATTCCCTCTCAGCCGAAACAGCAAAGCCAAAGAGTTTGAGGGCTTAAATATAAATGTAGGAATTGCCAATACTGACAATAATTCTATGTTCTACAAAGAGGTGCTTTATGAGTTCAAAGATGCATATAGAGATACAGCAAATACTTTTAAAACACTAATTGAAGATTTTAGATTTGAACAACTTAGAATCTTCTGTCTAGATTTAAAAGGTCTCTCAGGTGCCATAGGAGCATCGCAGATGCATAATTTAACTACAGAAATACTACAACTTCTTATATTTAAAAGGCACGAGCTACTCACTGGCTATATCATAAAATATACAGATGAGTTAGATAAGCTAAATAGAGCAATAGATAAGTATCTAGCCTTGTAAAACATCTTTACTCGGAAGCCAAAGTGTCAAGAACAAGCGAAGCAAAGTTTTTTTCCACATGCCATAAAAATTAAAAGAGTAATGCAGTTTCAAGGTGCCTAGAGAGGAAGCGTACATTAGTACGTGACGAATGTAGCAACAAGACGAGCGTTAAAAAAGAAGTGAACTGCTCCACTTCTTTTAGCTCTATCTCTTTGAAATCTTTTTCGTATATAGCGTTAGCTATAGAAAAAGATTGGTTTATGCTATTTTACTTTTTATCTATTATTTTGAATGCTTGTGTTGTTAGCTCTTCTAGCATATCATCATACCCTATATACTCTGCTCCAAGCTGACCTGCTCTTAATTTAAGTGCCGAATACTCTTTATCATTTTTCATATCAAGATTATATAAAGCCAATTTTTCAGCCATGTTAAAATTGTCTAAATTTGAGAAGTCTAGGAGTGCATCAAACCCACTAAAGTCAATATTCATTGAATCTGCAATACGGTTAACATCTGGACTCTTCAGTTGCATCTCATCACAAAAACCCATAAGCTCTTCTAGACTCTCATTGAAGTAGCTCAGTTGAAATCCACATGCCATAAGCGAAAATGCTTTGGCATGTGGATTGGTTCCGATAAGAGCTATTTTACTGACACTTAAATCTTTTAGTTTCTCTAAAAGGACTCTGGTACAAAAAATATCGCCTCGGAGTATTTCCCCTTCTCGAAAAACGATATCACACATGCCGCTTCTCTTGACTAATCCACTCGCTTCATCGATTATTTCTACGCTTTTACGCACATACTCATTTGAAATTATTGCACCGTTGACATGCGATTTTTTCATATTACTAAGTGTAAAGAAAAAATCATCTGAGCGGATGTTCATAGGTATCATCATTGTGTCACTTTCATTCGCTTTAAACATCCTATTAATAACCGCACTAAACCTGCTGCTTGCGGCGTGTTCACCTACAAACCCAAAAAGTTTTGTTTGGTGCGATATCTCATTTGCATTGTTCATCATAATAAATACTCCTTACATACCATCAGGTATTCCCCAAAGCTCTCTTGCTTCTTCCTCTTCTGCTTTGCATCTGTAACAGAGTTTATCGCTGCTGTTAGTACTAAAAACAACATTACACTCATCACATCTTCTGACCTTAAACGAAAGCAAATTCTGTACTTGTGGCTCAAAAAACTCTTTTATATTGTAAGAGCCTGAGAGCGTTATGGCATTTGGCTCACAAACATCATGACAGATACTGCATTTTATACACAAAAAAGGGTCAAAGTCGATTTTAGAATTTTTGATGTCTGAAGTTAAAGCTCCGGTCGGACAAACTCTATAACACATTTGACAGGCTGTACACGCCTCTTCGTTCATAATCTTTTGGGAAGTAAATGTAACTTCAGATGCATCAACTACATGAAATGTTAAGGGCTTCTCTACTCTCTTGATAGCCGTAAAAAAAAGTTTTCTTTTTTGAGGTATACGTTTTTGTTTCAAAAGTGCTATATCTGTTTTTTTCAAGGTATGTTCAACTAACTCATCAGTTGCTTTTTTAACCTCTTTTTCAAAACTGGCCTTGCCTTTAGCGATTGTTGTCAAATTTATAGAACGAAGAAACTCTCTTCTGTCGCCCTCTTTAACTTCACCGGTACCAACGAAGCAGACATCTTCAAGTTTTATGCTCGACTTGTCTTGCATTGCTTCTAAGAGGTAACTCGCCTCTTCATAATTTTTAAGAATCTGGGGCTTACACTTGTGTGCAATATCACAACTCTCACAATGCCCCATGTCTAAAACCATCTCTTTTTTCAGTATTGCGAGAGAGATAATATGTTCAACACTCAGCGCTGCAATACAAGGAACATTTTTTCTGCAAGAAATCAAATTGTCACTATCTTCTAAAAAGTCAAAAAAGAAATTCGTAGGGTTAAAGTCATCAAGAGAAAGGGCTTCATTTGGGCAGATGGCATCACACGCTCCACAACCGACACAGGAGGAAAAGTTAATGCTCGGCAGCGGGTTAGCGCCAACTACTATTGCCCCTGTTGGACATATTACCTCACATTTATTACATTCACTCTCTTTACTCAAAGAGCGAACACACTTACTGGCATCTAGTGCTATTAAAGACATTCTAAGCGCTTATCTAGTAATTGTATATTTTGCATCACTTATATGCCTCTCTTTAGGTCTAAAAAATTTATATCAATTTTAAAAGTGATGATTTTATCACAAAATACTGAAATTTCAATTAGATAGTTTTAATAGATAAGCATTTAAGTAGCTCTAATTCCACATGCCACTCTATAAACTTAGTTTTCTTTATATATGGAGACGGAAGGAAATGCAAATTCCAGTGAATTTTTCTCTAAAATAGCCATGATTTTATACATAATATCTTCTTTAGTAGTAAGCCATTCATCCCAAACTACAGATTTTGTAAAGCAGTAGACTAAAATATTTATGCTTGAATCAGAAAACTCGTCAAGATATACAAGTAAATTCTTTTTAACACCTTGATAGTCATCTTTAGAAACCAGTTTAACCCTAGAGTCAAAAATATATTCATGGCTTGTGTTTTTTGTTGCAATTTGGGGATGTTTATCTAACATCTCACGAATCTCATTGATGGCATTTTTAATATCTTCCGACTTTGAACTGTATGTAATACCGAGGCTCATTTTTATACGGCGTCCGAGCATTCTTTTGTTCCAGTTCTTCACATCTTTATTTGCCAAGGTTGCGTTTGGAATGGCTATAAGAGCATTGTCAAATGTTCTCAGCGTAGTAACTCTTAGCCCAATCTCAATAACCACACCCTCTTGTCCGTCTACCACAATCCAATCACCCTGAGAGTAAACATCACTGAGTAAAATAGAGACTGTTCCGAAAAAGTTTGAGAGACTGTCTTTGGCCGCTAGAGCAACAGCTAAACCTCCTATACCTAAACCCGAGAGCGCTGCCGTTAAATCTGCTCCGGAAAAATGTAAAATAAATAATAAGCCAATAATGATGATGATAAAGTTGAGTATCTTTTTTCCCAAATTAATCATCTCATGTTTTATCTGCTTATTTGAGTTGGCAATCTCCTCCATTTTTACATCTGCTACGACATTAAGAACTCTGTACATCAACCAAAAAAACAAAAATGAGTACATAACATTAAAAGATTTGCATATAAGGTCTACACTAATAAAATCATTGTAAATATAAAGTGCAAATTCAATATTTATTAATATTATGACTATAGCCAAAGGCTTTTTTATCTTTTTCATTATGGTATCTGCATATTTTTTTAAAAAAGTTGCTCTTAAAAAGTATCTCTCAAAATAAACATACAGAACTGTTCTTATAAAATAAACTATCAAAGAGAGTACTAAAATAAATAGTATTTTCACAACACTTAAACCATAGTTCTCTAAAAAAGGGTTTACGGTGCTTGCAAACGCCGTAGAGTTTATGCTTACTACTGTTGAAATTAAATGATATTTTGAATATTTATTTAATCTATACATCCTTTTCTCAAAGCTGTATAAATGGTTAATTACATCTATATTTAAATCTATTAAAGCATACAACTCTCTAATATTTTCCTGTGCCTCTCTTAATGTTTTAGAATCTTCTTCTATAACTAAAAAAGGTTCATAATCCCTTTCCATAAGTCTTTGATTTTCAAGCTGATTCTCTGCTATTATACTATTTAGATTTAGTTCAAAAGTACTGATATCAGAAGTATCCAATGCTAATAATGTTTTTCTTATCATACTGTTTTGATTGCGAAGAATTTGATAAAATTTCAGCTTTACCTCGTCTCTAAGAACAGCGTATGTATTCCCTGCCCTTTCATTTATTCTGATTATTTTTTTGAGTGCCAGAATCTCTTGAGCATATAAATCTTTTTCTTGTAAATAATTTTGTTTATTACTCATAATCTGCTCAAGAACTCTATTATAGCCAAGCTCTTGTGCCTCAAGTAAATTTTGCATTTTCTCTTGGCTTATGTTTACATCATTTAGCTCGTATACAAAGTTAAGTTGTTCCTCAATAAAAGGGCTATACTCTGATTTTGCCTCTACTGAGACTGCAAATAAAAATATAACTATCAGTATAAAATTTTTAATAAGGTATCCTTTTGCTTTATCATGTTAAATAATAGAAGTCATAATCTGGTTTACAGTTATGCTCACCTCTTTTATATCTCTCACTTCTTTTGACATAAATTTATTTATCTGCTCTTTTATCTCTTCAAACGACTCTTGAGCATTATTTAAATAGTTTTCAAAAGCTTCTTGAGGAGTCTCATTTACTCTTTGAAACTCAAGTACCTTCTCTGTATAGTGAACAACA
>MNYP01000035.1 GCA_001873135.1 Helicobacteraceae bacterium CG2_30_36_10 | reverse complement strand
TCTAGGTGTTAATTTCTCGTTTGTTGTTTCGATATTGAAGTTTAATATTGTTTGAGGCATAATTCAATTCCAAGTTAGAAAAAGTTACACCCGATAGGTGAAAATTTTAGGTGTGACTTTTTCGCTTTAAAGTACCTAATTATAGAGCAAGTTGGCTTGTTGTCTAATTTGGTATGGAATTATTGGGGTAAAAAGAAAAAAGGTTTAAATTATGGCGAGAATTACAGAAGAGCAATTAGTTTTACCATCTCTTATGTTGATGGATAATTCCCAAAACAGACAAATAACAACTACCATATTAAGAGAAAAATTAACTGCCATCTTTAAGCCAATAGGTGAAGATGCTGAAATATTATCGGGTAGAAACGATACAAAATTTGACCAAATTGTAAGAAATTTGAATGCACATAAAACATTTGAAAGATTTGGATATGCGACTTATGTTACGACAGGGCATAACCAAGGGTATTATGAAATTACCGAAAATGGAAGAAATTATCTAAAAGAAAATATGCCTATCGTTAATTATTTATTAAATAATGATTTTGCTTCTGATGATTTGAAAAAAAGCTTTGACATTGTTTTTGAAGATAAAGTAAGAAGTAAGAATATTTTAATTTTTGATGAAAATACAACGATAAATGAAGGTGCAAGTAAAATTATAACTTCTAAAACATATGAACGCTCTTCTCAATTAAGAAATATAGCAATAGAACATTACACAAAAAATGGAAGAATAAAATGTGAGGCTTGTTGTTTTGACTTTGAAGAATTTTATGGCGATTTTGGAAAAGGATTCATTGAAATTCATCACCAAAAACCAGTTTTTATGTTTGAAGAGACTGAGCTTGAACAAACAATAGGCAGAGCACTTAACAATGTGTTGCCCGTATGTCCTAATTGCCATAGAATGATACATAAAAAGAGAGATGTGCCTTTGATTTTATCGGAAATAAAGTCAAAAATTTCATCTAAATATACTTATTGTAATTAATGACAACCCAAACCCTAGAATACAACAAAGAAACAGGTCAAATAACTATCTGCGAGTATGATGAGGGCTTCTTGGACAGCTCAAACGATATAACTACTGCCGTAATGACTTTAGCCCTCGAAAAGCTCTATGATGATTATGGCTTAGAGCTTGGTGATGAAGTCGTAATCACAAAAAAGAGAAGCTTAGAGAAAGTTATTAAATTTCTGGTGAAAAAGTAGCTAAAAAAATTTAGATTATTTTTGTGCGTTTGCTACATAATATCGCTTATTTGTGTACTTCTCAATAATAATAAATCTACCAGTTTGTCTGTTCACATCGTAGCTATCATATACAACACTTTTTGAAAGTATTAATTTTACATAGCCTATATCATTTAATTCTAGTTTATCTACATGTATATGTTCAAGAGTATTGACATCTTTTTTATAATGAATTTCATCAAAAAAACCTGCAATCGTACTGGTTCCTTTTTTTATTTCATACCTTGTGCCTATAGTTAAAGGTTTATCACTCATCCATACGACATGTACATCAAACTCATCAGCTATATCAGGGATATTATCGGCTTTTACGATAACATTACCTCTGCTTATATCTATCTCATCAGCAAGAGTTAAAGTTACCGCCATAGGCGCATAAGCAACTTCTAAATCCCCATCATAGGTAACAATAGATTTAATAGTTGACCTTTTATTTGAAGGAAGCGCTACGATTTCATCTCCAACATTTATAACTCCACTCGCGATGGTTCCGCTAAATCCTCTAAAATCAAGATTTGGACGATTAACATACTGAACAGGAAATCTAAAGTCATCAAAGTTTATATCTTTTGATATTTCAATAGTCTCAAGAACAGATAAAAGCGGCTCACCTTTGTACCAAGGAGATTTGTCACTTTTATTTACTATATTATCTCCATCAAGTGCACTTATAGGGATAAAAATTGGGTCGTGTATACCAACTTCTTTTGCAAAATGAATATAATCAGCTTTAATCTTTTCATATTTCTCTTCATCAAAATCTACTAAATCCATCTTGTTTATAGCTACAACTATATGTTTTATACCTAAAAGACTCGCAATGTAACTGTGTCTTTTAGTTTGCGTTTGTATACCATATCTTGCATCTATCAAGATAATAGCAAGATTCGCCGTACTGGCACCGGTAGCCATGTTTCTAGTGTACTGTTCGTGACCTGGAGTATCAGCTATGATAAACTTTCGCTTCTCTGTTGTAAAGTATCTATAGGCAACATCAATAGTAATACCTTGCTCACGCTCACTTGCCAGTCCGTCAACTAAAAGGGCCAAATCAACTTTATCTCCGGTTGTTCCGCTTTTTTTACTATCTTTTGTGATAGCCTCAAGCTGGTCTTCAAATATCATCTTAGAATCATAAAGAAGTTTTCCTATAAGAGTACTCTTTCCATCATCTACACTTCCACAAGTGATAAGCCTTAAAAGTTCTTTGTTTTCATGAACCTTTAAATATTCTTCTATATCCGTATTTAGTAAATTACCCATTAAAAGTATCCCTCCATTTTCTTTTTTTCCATTGAACCAGATGAATCAGAATCGATTAATCTTCCTTGTCTCTCACTCGTTTTTGTTAAAAGCATCTCTTGAATAATTTCAGGTAGTGTTGAAGCCGTAGAATCAACTGCACCAGTAAGTGGATAACAACCTAAAGTTCTAAATCTTATACTTTCATACTTTATCTCTTCGCCTTCTTCAATAGGCATTCTCTCATCATCTACCATAATTTTAATGCCATCTTTTTGTACGACAGGACGTTTTTGTGAAAAGTATAAAGGTACTATTGGAATCCCTTCGAGGTAAATATACTGCCAAATATCAAGTTCAGTCCAGTTTGAAAGAGGAAAAACTCTTATACTTTCTCCTTGATTTACATTTCCGTTATACAAATTCCAAAGCTCTGGACGCTGCTCTTTTGGATCCCATCTGTGAAATTTGTCACGAAAAGAGTATATTCTCTCTTTGGCACGACTTTTTTCTTCATCACGTCTAGCCCCGCCAAAAACTGCGTCAAACTTATACTTGTTTAATGCTTGCTTTAAGCCTTCTGTTTTCATGATATCAGTATGCACTTTACTACCATGAGAAAATGGACCAACACCTTGGTCAATTCCATCTTGATTCACATGTACAAGTAAATCTAATCCTAACTCTTTTACTCTTTTATCACGAAACGCTATCATCTCTTTAAACTTCCAGGTAGTATCTACATGTAGAAGTGGAAATGGTAATTTTGATGGGTAAAATGCTTTTATTGCAAGATGCAGCATAACAGCACTATCTTTGCCAACACTGTAAAGCATCGCAGGGTTATCAAACTCTGCAATAACTTCTCTCATTATATGAATGGACTCTGCTTCTAGTTGTCTTAGATGTGTTAATTTTTTATCATCTATCATTTCTTTTCCTTTATGTGTAAACCACATTCTTTATGTTCTGGATCTTCCCACCACCATCTTCCACTTCTTATATCAGCGCCCTCTTCTACGGCTCTGCTGCAAGGCTCACAGCCAATACTTGGGTATCCATTATCATGAAGTTTGTTATACGGTACATTGTTATTTTTTATATAATTCCAGACTTCTTCTTCACTCCACTCTATAAGCGGATTAAGTTTTAAAAGATTATTTCCCGCGTCCCACTCGATAAGTTGCATCTCACCTCTAGTTACAGACTGCTCACGTCTAAGTCCAGTAATCCAAACATCAAGGCTACTTAAAGCACGTTTGAGTGGTTCAATTTTTCTTATGTAACAGCACTCTTTTCTTTCATCAATAGAGTAATAAAAGCTAAACATCCCTTTTTCATTTACCAAATTCTCAACTTTATCAGTTTGTGGGAAAAAGACTTTTATATTTTTTTTGTACTTTTCATTTGTTCGCTCAATCAAATCGTAAGTTTGTTTAGGCAATCTGCCTGTATCCAAAGTAAAAATATTAGCATCACTGCTGATTTCATACATCAAGTCTGTTAAAACCTGATCTTCAGCACCAAGGGAGGAAGCTAAAGCTATATTTATATCTAACTCATTTAAAAAGAAATCTAAAACGTCTTTAGTCTCTTTACCCTCAAGTTGCTTTTTAAACTCTTCAATTTTATTTTTCATATTTGATACTCCGGTACTTTTTCTTTTCCAAAACTAATCTTATTCCACGCACGTTCGTGAAAATAGAATAAAAGCATTTTAGTAACTAATTCTACTGAACCAATAGAAGCTGCCATCGCAAAACTACCGGTAACTACATAAGATATAACTATAGTATCTAGTGTTCCGACAGCTCTCCAAGAAATTGTTTTTACAATACTTCTGAATGGTTTATCAGTCATTTTTCTAACCTTTTTTTTCTAACTGTAAAATAATAACAAATTTAAAACACAATGTCAAGTAAATCTATAGATTAACATGACATTATATTTTAAATAGAAATCAAGTGAACAACTTCATTTTTCTCTAGCCTACCTTCACAGAGTCTTTTTCGTATATGCTTTAGCATATAAAGAGATTTTACTCTCACTTTACACTAACACTATATGATTGCTATATGTATCTTTGCAAAATCATACATTTATCTCATCAAAAGTGAATTTTAAATGAAAAAAAAACTCTCTATACTCCAAAAATCTTTACTCGCTTTAGTCCCTACTTTTGCGCTCTTTTTTATCCTCCTGAGCTTCTTTGCCTCGTATCAAATAAATTTGATTTCTACTACCGTCTACAAACAGCAAACAGTGCAGCTTCAAGAAAATATTACTAAAATTTTAGAGTTTAAACTCGAAGCAATTAAAAATATTGTTTTGGGCATATCTAAAAACAGTACTATTGTCTCGGGTATGTACGACGAAGAGCGTGAAGCTATTTACAACGAGATTAACCTCTTCCGGACTGCTCTTAACGATGAGTCATCTTTTAAAAATCCTCTCATTCAAGTTGTTGACTCCATGAGTTCTTCTTATGTAAAATCATGGGATTTAAAAGCTTACGGAGCCGATGTCTCAAGTCGTGAGAGTATCAATATCGTCAAAGAAACAAAAAAAGCTTTTGCCGGCAATGAGCTGACCCGCGGGGGTTTGATGATAGTCTCAACAGCTCCGCTTCTTATGAGTGCGGATGGGGAGTCAGAGTATTTAGGAAGTATAGATTTTATTTTGCGTTATAACTCGCTTGTATACAAAAATACCAATACTCAAGATACTAGAGACCTACTTGTGTTAGTGGATAAAAAATATCTACAGAATATACAACTTATAGATACGCCCATTTTACTTAACGATGATTATTATGTTGATTTAGATAAAGATTTTATAGATAAACCTTTCTTAGAAGCGGCGAAAAATATTGACATGCAGCTTCTAAAAAAACAGGGTTTTATAACTGATAAAAAATATTTTTATACATACAAAACTATCTACAATAACAACAATAAAGAGTTGGGTATATTTTTGCTTGGAGACTCTCTCGATGTGGTTGAGCTTGCCGTTAAAGAGACAAGCAAGGGTTTTATAACACTCATTATAATCATCATCATCTTAATGGTTGTAGCCCTTATAAGTATAGTTTTAATAATAAAAAAACTGGTATCAGAACCGCTAAAAGAGCTAAGTGATGTCGCCCAAGAGATATCTGTAGGAGACGGTGATTTAACAAAACGCCTCAAAGTGACAACAACTGATGAAATCGGAGAGAGTTCACAACTTATCAACAAATTTATAGAGAAGGTTCAAAATGTTGTTTCAAATGTAGTATTGTCAGGGCATAAAACCGCTACGGAGATTCAAGGAATCAATGAAAATATCACTGAAGTAAATGAAAGAATGACACAAGAACACCATCTTGCCCATGAGACCGTAGAGATAGGAAACGTTGTTTATGAACTTTTAGCTATTTCTGTTGAGGACAGTATCCGTACAAGCCAAAAAGTAGGGACTGCTACAAACAGCCTTAGTGATGCACATCACACCATCAAAACATTAGTAGAAAATGTCAATATCACTGCACAAAAAGAAAATGAAATGGCAAATTCACTCGCAGTTCTTGGAAAAGATTCTCAAAATATAAAATCTGTTTTAACCATAATATCTGATATTGCAGACCAAACAAACTTACTTGCATTAAATGCCGCTATTGAAGCTGCCCGGGCAGGGGAACATGGCCGTGGGTTTGCAGTTGTTGCCGATGAAGTAAGAAAACTTGCAGAGCGAACACAGAACAGTCTGGCCGAGATTAATACTGCCATCAATCTAATCGTTCAAGCCATTTTTGACACTTCTACGCAGATGAATATTAATGCAAAATATATCAACCATCTCGTAGAAAATTCTAATGAAGTGGATGACAAGATAACAAATGCTCTCGATCAGATAAACGAAACGGCACAAATTGCTGAAAATTCTGAAAAAGTATCTAAAGAGCTTTCTGTTAGTGCTAAAAATATTATAGATAATATTCACACTTTAGACAGTCTCTCCTCTCAAAACAAAGAGTCGATTCAAACAATCGATGAAAGAGCCTTAGTGTTGCAAGAAGATGCCAAAGTGTTGAACGAGCAACTTAATACATTTAAGGTTTAGATTATAAAAGAGCTCTCTTTCTGACGCAGAATTTCTAAGACTTCCCTTAGAAATTCTATTTTTATCTATCAGTTTATTTTATAGTCTATTTTTCTTTGGGACATCACAAAGAGTACTCTTTACCTTTGTAGTAAAACCAATAGTAACATCATTCCAAGTTTTACCTTCATGTAAATCATAGCAAGCTTTGTTTATTGAGGAGAGTGCATCGTTTGCACTAAAGTCAAATATATCTATTACACCATTTGCCTTTATAACACCGCTATCATAAGTAGAGTTCATAGGAACTGTTTTAGTAACACCGTTCATTGTTATTTCAACCATAAACATACCGGTTTTAGGTTTACCTTTAAATATTTTGTCCGATTTATAGTCTAAAATTTTAGCAGTTATCTCTTTGCCAAGCATTTTTTCAAAGAAAAAAGTTACTAACTTATCATCGCGTTCTTTATTTTTTGAGTTTACACTAGCTGTGTTGATACTGACAGTTTCACCTATAAAAATCTCACGAAAATTTTTGCCGCTTGAAACTTTTGAAGTGTAAACCACAGTATCAAAAACTCCGCCAACACCTATTTTCGCTGCTGTTTTGTAAGCTTTAAAATCAACAACTAACGGACCCTCTTGTGTCAGTGTGCAACTACCGCCTTTTGAGCCCATCTCATTTGCATTACCGGCCATTACTAAGAGAAGTATGGAAAGAAATATTTTTATCATGTATATCCTTGTATTTAATATATTGTGAGTACACCCGAGATTGTACACATAAAAAGTGAATCTCCTCCTTTTATAAAAATAATCTAAATTTTAATTTAGCTTCCCCAAAGCTAAATTTAAGAGGGACTACTTATGCTCTCTCTGGAACACTTGATTTTGTCGGCAAAGAAAGAGGGAGAATTAGAAAAACTTGATTTACTAATATTTTTCAAATTACTATATAATATTCACATCTGCAATGCTAAAACATTTCAGCTCTTTTAAATTTAAGAGTACTATATGGAAAAAAGGTATGGGAACTATGATGAAAATAATCGGTCTTGTTTTAGCAGTCGTAGGGATAGGTTTTGCAGTGTGGGGATACCAATTATCCGGCTCTGTTGGTTCACAAGTAGCACAGGCTGTTACAGGTGCGGATACAGATAAAGTAATGACTTATTATATTTTTGGTGCCCTCAGTTTTATTGTCGGCATGTATCTCTTTCGTAAAAATTAAAAATATATAATATTAAGTCTTTACAAAATAAGGTTTTAAAGGAGAATGTTCCGTGAAAAATCTTACTAAAAATATGGAGAAATAATATGCTTGAAACTGTTGCATTAATATTGGTCATTCTTTGGCTTCTTGGGCTTGTCTCTTCGTACACGATGGGAGGATTTATTCATATTCTCTTAGTCATTGCGATTGTGGTTATTCTACTTCGTATCATCCAAGGCAAACGGCTATAAAGAGCCGTAGAAAACTCTTCATAAAATGAAAAAATCTAGCATTTACAATGCTTCTGCTCATGGCTAGTGGTTGTGGTGATACGAGGCAAGGTGCAGAAAAAGACAATGCCAAATAGAGCAAGAACAAGGTAAATGAAGGGGTTGAATATGTAGAGGAAAAAACTGATTGATTCCAAACCCTTTGGTAAGTTTATGACTATCTCAATCAATACAGGAGAAATAACATGAGTACAAAAGATGCATATAAGCAAAAAATAGAGGCTGAGTTAGAATTGGTAAATGCCAAGCTAAAGGTGCTGAGTGCTAAAGCAAAAATTGTATCGGCTGATGCCAATTTAAAATATGTCAAAGAGATTAATGCTATGGAGGATGAGTATGCTGTAGTAAAATCTAAGCTGGATAAATTAGGTGAAGCTAGCGAAAACACTTGGGAAGATTTAAAAGAAGAGACAGAGGATGCCTGGAATTCACTGAGAGCCAATGTCAAGGGTGCCTTTGCCAAGTTGAAAGAGTAATACGCCGACTACAACATAAATGGCTGATAAAAACTGTTTTATGCTCAGTATACTCTAGCATATTGAGTTTTTACAGTCGTTTTATATGTTGGAGCCGTGGTAAAAATAGTAGCCCAAACCAAGTGTATAAAGCGCATTTCCATAAATAGAGTGTTCTATGGAGACTAGCAAAGTTGAGCGGGTTTTTAAGAAAGTTAAAGCAAATAACACACCTCCGACGAAGGTAAATACAACAGCAACCCAGTTTTCAAAGACAATATGGATGTAAGAAAAAAGTAGCGCATTTATGACTACGAACAATACTATGCGCTTTTCAAAGAGTTTCTCATAGCGGTAAAAAAAGAAGTTTCGAAACACAATCTCTTGAGTATAAGCCGAAAGAATTGGATATAAAATCATCAACTCCAGCCAGCGCAAAGGTTCTTCTTTTAAAAGTACTAAAAAAAGATCAGGTCTATAAAAAAATACAAAAATATTTATTGCCGCACCGATGAATAAAAAGCGCTTTAAAATGCTGTAGAGTGCCTGAGAGTCAAAATCGATTGCCAATACATTAACCTTGGCACGGCGCAGATGCAGATATGCATATAAAGCAATAAGCCACATTAAAGGCATAATCATCACCTTTGACATAACTCCCAAAACTATAAGCAGCGGCGGCAGGACAAAAATCAAAATAAATTCGATTAAAAGTTTAGTTTTATTCATAAGGTTAACTATAGCACGGATAGATTACAGTTTGAATATAAATTTCTAGCTTTTGAGTCCGGTTTTTAGCATCATTCTTCTTAAATATGCTTATTTTACTCTGCAAGGGTAAATCTTTGGGACAGACATCTTCACAGCCTAAAAGTGTCATACAGCCGAAGACTCCGTTCTCATCACCGATGAGTTCGTAGTACTCTTCATCAGTTCTTTTATCTCTTGGGTCTAAATGGTAGCGTGCCACTTTGTTTAAGCCAACCGCTCCAACAAAACTTGGTTTCATCTGTATGGTTCCACATGCCGCAACACAGCATCCGCACTCTACACATCTGTCGAGTTCATAAATTTCATCCGCAAGAGCGGGCTCCATTCTCTCTTCTAGTTTATCTACGTTTACCTCTTTTTCTTTGTCATGTATCCAAGTCTCTAGATGCTCATTTAGATAATGCATCCATTCTCCGGAGTATATTGACAAATCTTTAATCAACTTAAACAGAGGAAGCGGTGCGAGGGTGATGTTTTCATCAAGTTTTGAAGTAAGTGTTCTACATGCTAAAGTCGGACGACCGTTTACAAGCATAGAACAACTTCCGCAAATTCCGGCACGACAAACGAAGTCGAACATGAGTGAATTATCCTGATGCTCTCTAATCTCATTTAAAACCACATACAGAGTCATTCCGTATGCTTCTTCAACTTCAAAAGTTTGTATTTGTGGAAAATCTTGTGGATTATTTGGATCAAAACGAAGAATATTTATTTTTAAAATTCTTGGGGCTTTTTCTTCACTCATACGTTCTCTCCTAGTCTCTCATTTGTACCACGATATTTTTTAGGCAATTTGTCCAAAAACGGCATCAAAGCGTTTTGAATCTCAAAACGGCTTGCACCCTCGGACTCTAATTTTTCTCTTATAACATCTACCGCCGCTTGTCTCATTTTTGACTCAGGATGCGCCTCTGTCATATCTTTTCCGTATCCGCGAAACCCAGGAGGAATTTCCATATTGCCGATAGGAATCTCTTCATAACTTACACTCGGCAGAGTCTGGTTTTCATTTGGCCAGGAAGTGAGCGTTCTTTTAAGCCAGTTTTCATCATCACGCATAGGAAAATCTTCTCTTGAGTGTGCCCCGCGGCTCTCAGTTCGCAGCAGTGCTCCATACGCCACAGTAAGTGCCAACTTTAACATTCTTTGTGTTCTGTAAGCGTTAAAGAGTGCCGGGTTTGCAGCCCGTGATTTTGAACGAAACACCTCTATGTTTTTGCTTCTTTTACACAACTCTTCAAGCTCATCAACAGCCTCTTGCAGGTCGACTCCATTTCTGAAAATGCCGACTTTACTCATCATTATCTCTTCCATACGACGGCGAAGCACATAAGCATCTTCCCCGTTTTTTTTGCTTAAAAGAGCGTCTATTTTCTCTTTTTCTTTGTTTAAAAATTTTTCGATAGTAGAGGTATGAATATTTATAGAACTCTCAGGCGAGTCACAAAAATCAGATATATACTCAGCCACAAGCATTCCCGCGACAACAGTTTCACTGACAGAATTTCCACCTAAACGGTTAAAGCCGTGCATATCCCAGCAAGCCGCTTCACCGCAGGAGTAAAGCCCTTTGAGAGTTTGCGATTCTCCCGTATATTTTGTACGAATCCCGCCCATAGAGTAGTGCTGAGTGGGACGAACAGGAATCCAGTCGACTGCAGGGTCTATGCCTAAGAAATTTTCACAAATCTCTTTAACTTCACGCAGGTTTTTCTCAATATGCGCGCGACCCAAAATAGTGATATCTAGCCATAAGTGGTCTCCATAACGAGACTTAACACCCTTGCCTTTTCGTATATGTTCGGTCATTCTACGACTAACAACATCGCGTGATGCCAGCTCTTTTTTCTCAGGTTCGTAATCGGGCATAAATCGGTAGCCGTCTTTGTCTAAAAGAAGTCCGCCATCGCCACGACACCCCTCAGTCGTTAAAATGCCTACGGGAACAATGGCTGTAGGGTGAAACTGTATAGCTTCCATATTTCCAAGCGTTGCAATACCCGTCTCAAGGGCTATTGCCTGACCCATACCCTGACAGATAATAGCGTTTGTAGAGACACTGTAAATTCTGCCATATCCTCCCGTTGCAATGGTTGTTGCTTTTGCAATGTAAGCCACCAACTCTCCGCTCATTAAGTTTCTCGCAATGGCTCCGTAACAACGGCCATTTTCATGGATAAGAGACATTGCCTCTAGTCTTTCGTGAATTTCCACCTTATCTTGATGTGCTTTGTTGCCCATTGCAAAAAGCATGCTGTGACCTGTTCCATCAGAGGTATAACAGGTTCTCCACTTTTTAGTACCGCCGAAATCTCGCGCAGTTATAAGTCCATGCGCCTCATCTCTTTCATTAATAACTACCTTCTCAGCATTTATGACAGAAGTGTGGTCTCCACGCTGAACTCTCGTCCATGGAACTCCCCAAGCTGCGAGTTCTCGAATAGCCTTTGGCGCACAGTGAACAAACATACGGGCAACTTCTTGATCAGCTCCCCAGTCACTTCCCTTAACGGTGTCAGAAAAGTGAACATCTTCATTATCGCCCTCACCCATTTTACAGTTTGCTAAACTTGCCTGCATACCGCCCTGAGCCGCTGCCGAATGTGAACGCTTTGGTGGAACAAGGGTTAAAACTACTGTGTCGTGACCTCTCTCTTTCGCACCTGTTGCTACTCTAAGCCCTGCAAGTCCGCCGCCGATAATAAGCACATCTGTATAAATTATTTTCATGATTTAACTCCTTGAACGACCGTCTTTTCTATATGATAGCGTTCACCTGCACGGTCTTGATGCTCTAAACCAATTTTGATATAGGCTGCTAAAGTTAAAAATCCAAGTGTAAGAAAAAATATCGTAATAGCATATTTAGCTTGGCGTAATTTCACTCTGCTAGTTTTAGCATCTTTGCCTTCAAACCACCCCCATTTTAGGCAAAGACGGTACAAACCTATGGAACCGTGAAGCTCTACTGCTAATAAAAGTAAAATATAAAGCGGCCACATCCACTCACTCACAACACGGTCAGCCGACGCATAAGGTCCGATTTCTGTAGAATTTGTCATAATAATATAAAGATGAACTGAGCCTAAAAAGAACATCGCAAAGCCGGTAAAAATTTGCCAAAACCAAAGTTTGGTGTCAGCGTGTTTAAAGGTCTCTATATGATTTTTTAAAATCTTATACTGCTTATAGCTTGATGGAAATTTACGCATGGCAACTCCAGCGTGGAGTATAAAAATAACAAAAACAGTGCCGGCTATAATAGTTACTATTAATGGATATGACTCTGCAAAAAAATAGTACCCTTCGAAAAACAGTGTTACCTGATACATGACATCTTTTCCAAGGAGTATAGTAGAAACAAAAAACATATGTCCCCACATAAAAAGTGCTAAAATAAGTCCGCTTGCACTCTGAATGAAATCCAATCTAGCCGGTGATTTATCAATCTGTTTCGTTCTCATTAGCTCTCCATATTTTCAGTATATATAAGTCGTGAAAGTCTACAATAATATAATAAAAAAACATAATTTCTATTATAAAGTTTTGTTTTAGTAATTTTTATATACAAATATAATCATCTAACTTATTAAATTAAAAGTGATACAATTATCGCATGAAAAAGTTATCAATATTAGTTATACTAGTTTTGCTTTTGTCAAAATCTCTTTTTGCAGTTGAACTGCAAAAAGTATCGCTTCAACTTCAATTGTCAAATCAATTTCAGCTTGTCGGTTTTTATATTGCAAAAGAGAGAGGTTACTATGAAGATATCGGTCTCGATGTTCAAATCAAGCCATTCACACAGCAAAAAGATAAACTCTCAGATGTATTCTCAGACATTAAAAACCAGACAACTACTTACGCAATCGGAAGATCCTCTCTTATAATTGAGCAAAGTAAATCTGAAGATTTTGTCATACTCGATGCAATTTTTGAACACTCCCCTTCTATTCTTGTAATGGCAAACCTGAACGTAAAACATCCACAAAACAAGAAAAAGGTACTCACTTCAGGCCAAGCAAATGCCTCTTCTTTATATGCTTTGCTTATATCTCAGGGAATCTCTAAAAACGATATTTTACAACAAGACCACTCCTTTGACATTGATAATCTTAGTAAAGGCGACACTGCTGCTATGGCATCGTATATATTAAATGAGCCTTCTATGCCAAGTAAAGGAGGTGTTGATTTTACTATTTTAAATCCAAAAGATTATGGGTATGACTTTTATGGAGATCTACTTTTTACCTCTACAAAAGAGTTACTTGAGAACCCAGAACGTGCTAAAAAGTTTGTGCAAGCAAGTCGTAAAGGATGGGCGGAAGCATTTAAGAATGTTGAAGTAACTGCAAAGCTTATCTTTGAAAAGTATAATGATCAAAATAAATCTCTAAAGAGTCTTATTACTGAGGGTACAATTCTTAAAGCTCTTTGGTGTGACGACCCTAAAATAGGACCTGTTTTAGACTATAAGCGATTCGATGAGATAGCAGATATTTATATACTAAACAACTTAATTTCAAAAAAGCCTAATTTTAAAAAATTTCTTGATCCGCTTAATTTTAATCGCCACCAAATAACTATTGGTATACTGGCTGAACATGGTGTTGCAAAGGCAATCAAAGCATGGACTCCGCTTATAGAAAATATGAATTTTGATTTATCAAAATACAATGTAATCATAAAACCTCTTAACTTCGAAGAAATTGACCAGGCTGTAAAGAAAAGAAGCATGGATTTTGTATTAACAAATTCTATGCAGTATATTCAACTCGAAGCAAAATATGGTACAAGCCGTATGGCAACACGAATAAATAAATCTCCTAAGGGTCCTGTTAATAGATATGGAGCAGTAATTTTTACTCATGCAGATAATAAAAAAATAAATACCCTAAAAGATTTAGAGAACAAAACCTTTGCAGCCGTAAATCCAGCCTCCTTTGGAGGGTGGATAATGGCAAAAAAAACTTTGCTTGATGCGGATGTGAAAGAGACAGATTTTAAATCACTTATATTTTTGAAAACACATGACAATGTTGTAGAAGCTATACTAAACAAATCTGTAGAAGCGGGGACAGTTAGAACTGATACTTTGGAAGCTTTAAGTAGTGATGGAGAAATCGACCTTACAAAAATAAAAGTACTGCATCAACTTCACTACGACAACTTCCCCTATTTAGTAAGCACAGAGCTTTACCCCGAGTGGTCCTTTGCGAATGTGGCAAACACCAATTTGCAAGCATCAAATGCAATACTCTCATATTTACTTGACTCTGAGCACTGGAATTCTTCAAGCTTGTCTAACTGGAGTATTCCTAGCGATTATAAACCGATTCGTGATTTGTTAAGGACATTAAAAATGGAGCCTTTCAAGCCTACTCCAATCACGTTTAAGAACATTGTTAAAGAGTACTCTTTCGTGCTTCTTGGCATTGTTGCTTTGATAGTTACTCTTATTGTCTCTAACCGTTATTTAAATGCAGTAGTCCGTAAACGAACCAAAGAGCTCATTCAGGTAAATAAAAAGTTAGAACTTCTCGCTCACACCGATGAACTCACAAAAATAGCAAATCGTCGTCAATTTCTTCAAATGGCTGAGCAATATTTTCAACTCTCAAAACGTAATAAAACCTCTCTTGTCCTGTTATCTTTAGACATAGATTGGTTTAAAGATATAAATGACACTTATGGCCACGATGTTGGAGATGAAGTCCTGAAGCTATTTTCAAGAACCTTAGAAAAACATTTAAGAAAGAGTGACTTGTTTGGACGAATAGGCGGAGAAGAGTTTTCTATTTTACTGCAAAATACAAGTGATAATGATGCTTTAGCTATAGCCGAAAAAATGAGAGAAGGCATTGAAGAAACTCCTTATATTTTAAAAAATAAAGAGCAAATCCATTTTACCGTAAGTATCGGAATAAGCTCTATGCGGGAGACCTTTAATGAATTTTCGGACTTAATGAAAGTGGCAGATAAAGCGCTATATAAAGCAAAAGAAACGAATCGAAACAAAGTTGTAATACTATAATGATATAATCACTCAAAATCAGGATATCTCAGAAATTTGAGTAGATATTTAATAAATATAAGGTGCTTAGTATGTCTGGTTCTCTTCTTTTAGCATCAATTATGATTGCAGCCTTAGTGGTATTGTTGCCACTTCTTTTTCATCTCACAAAATACTTGGGCAGCTCAAGTGACAATGTCAGAAAAAATGAGCCTGTTGAGGGCGGTATTCGCCTTACTTGTAAAGATTCCTACGATGCTTTCAATGTGAAGTTTTTTTTAGTGGGCATAATATTTCTTATCTTTGATGTTGAAGTTCTTTTTATGTTTCCATGGGCTTTAAACCTTCGAGAGCTGGGTTTGTTTGCACTTATAGAGATGTTTGTTTTTATGGGTCTGCTTATTGGCGGACTTTTCTATGTTTATAAATCAAAGGTACTAAAATGGACGTAAGCAATACGCATCTTTTAGATGAAGCCGTAGTAACAACTACAATTGACGCGGTTATAAACTGGGGGCGTGAAGCCTCTTTGTGGCCTTTCGTTTTTGGAACAGCTTGTTGCGCCATTGAGTTTATGTCCACAGCTGCGAGTCGTTACGACATCTCAAGATTTGGAGCGGAGGTTCTGCGTTTTTCTCCCCGTCATGCAGATTTACTTGTAGTTGCGGGAACTATCAGCTACAAACAAGCGCCTATTCTCAAACAAATTTACGACCAGATGCCCGAGCCTAAATGGGTGATTGCCGTGGGTGCTTGTGCTTCAACAGGCGGTTTTTACGACAACTACACAACCCTTCAAGGCATTGATGAAATAGTTCCTGTTGATGTTTATGTAGCAGGCTGCCCACCTCGTCCTGAAGCCATAATAGACGCTATTTTAGATATACAAAGACAACTAAAGAGAGAGAAGTGTTTTGAAGTTAGAAACACAGAGTTCAAAGGTAAGCTAGACGATGCCTAATACTGCCATAGTTATAGAAAGTTCAGAGCTTTTACAAACAATTACACATGCCAAGAATTCCCTTGGCTTTACTCTCTTGCTTGATATTACGGCTATTGATAATTTAAACAAAACACACCCCTCTTCTACAAGATTTGAACTTGTTTACATTCTTCGTCATGCAGATTTTAAAGAAACACTTATTTATAAAGTAGCCGTTGCAGATGAAACAGTGGGCGTCCAAAGTATATCTTCACTTTTTAGTTCTGCTGATTGGGCTGAGCGTGAAGTGTATGACCAGTACGGCATCAATTTTATAAACCATCCAATGCTTAAACGTGTTTTAAACCATATGCAGTTTGAAGGGCATCCGCTTCGTAAAGATTATGAAATAACCAAAGGTCAATACTGCACAAACGCGCAAGACTTAATGGATGAGATGAAACCGCTTTTAAAGAAAAGAAATCTTGATTTAAACAAAGGTGATTTGATGGTAGTAAACCTTGGTCCATCACACCCTGCAAGTCACGGAACCATCAGAACTTTGGTGGCACTTGAGGGAGAGACTATTGTGGCAGCTGCCACTGAAATAGGTTATTTGCATCGCGGTTTTGAGAAGAGTTGTGAGAACCACAACTACAACCAAATTATTCCCTATACAGACAGACTTAACTACTGTTCGGCAGTTATGAACAATATCGCTTTTGCAAAAACTGTAGAAGATATGATGGATATAACTTTGCCAGAACGTGGAATATATATCAGAATTATAGTTGGTGAACTCTCTCGTGTGATAGACCATTTGGTATGTTTAGCAGCAGGACTTCTGGACATGGGCGGACAGACAAACTACTGGTATCTGTATAATCCCAGAGACAATGCGTATGATTTTCTCTCAAAACTGACCGGTGCCAGACTTACAAACTCCTACATGCGTATCGGTGGAATGACACACGATTTATATGATGGTTGGGAAGCTGATTTAAGAGATGTTTTAACAAAAATAGATTTTGGAATTACAGAGTCTTTAAAGATGATTGCCCACAACCGTATCTTTAACGACCGACTTCAAAACATCTCTGTAGTCAGCGCAAAACAAGCAATAGATTATTGTTTTACAGGTCCAAATCTTCGCGCTTCGGGCGTTGCGTATGATTTAAGATTTGCAAAACCTTATTATGGTTATGAGACCTTTGATTTTGACATGGTAATCGGCTCGGTGGGTGACACGTATGACAGAATGATGGTTCGTTTTGATGAGATGAATGAAAGTCTAAAAATTATTCGTCAGGCTATTAAAAGAATCCCTGATGGAGAGATAAATGTTAATGACAAACGAATTATAATGCCTGCAAAAAGTTCTGTTTACGGAGGAATAGAAGGCATGATGAATCATTTTATGCTTGTTATAGAGGGCGTAAAAGTGCCCAAAGGTGAATACTATGGAGCCTTTGAAGCGGCAAACGGAGAGCTTGGGTTTTATATTGTGAGCGATGGAAGTGGCACACCGTACAAGGTAAAAGTCAGACCGCCTAGTTTTTACCACATTGCGGCGTATCCAAAAATTATTGAGAACTATCAGGTGGCAGATGCAATTTTGACTTTGGGCAGCCTCAATATTATTGCAGGAGAGATGGATAGATGACCGTTATTATATATACGCAAAATGAACAAAGTCCATTTAACTGTGCTAACGCTGAGTTTCCTTCGGCAGGAAGTCCACGTGCAGCAAGCCGCACTTGGAGAATAAAACTATGAGTTTTATGTTTAGTAAAGAAAATCTTTTAAAAATAGAAGAGTTAAAAAAAAGATATCCAAATCCACATGCCCTCAGTTTACCCTGCCTTTGGATGGCTCAGTATCAAGAGGGTTTTATCTCTCTTGATGCGATTGATGCAATTTCACAAATAATCCACATGCCAAGCATGGAGATTTACGGAGTTGCCACTTTTTACACTATGTTTCGTTTAGAGCCCTCAGAGAAACTGATTGTTGATGTTTGCAAAACTCTCTCTTGTAAACTCTGCGGAAGTGATGAAATTTTAGAGCACTTAGAGAAAAATGATACTATAAAGCTTCGGCATGTGGAATGTCTTGGTTCTTGCTCCACTGCACCTGTTATGCAGATAAATGATGTTTATTACGAAAACCTGACAATCGCTAAAGTTGATGCAATTTTAAAGGAGCTCAAATGAGAGATTGCAAGATAGTCAGTCGCAAATTTGAGTTGCCAAACTCTCATACCCTAGAAGTTTCAAAAGCACACGGCGGATATAAAACGCTTGAAAAACTGAGAGAGCATTCTCCGCTTGAAATCATAGATATTATTAAAGCAAGTAATCTCAGAGGAAAAGGCGGAGGCGGTGCACCTGCGGGAGAAAAATGGGAACTTATGCCGCAAAACAGCCTCAAACCCTCATTTCTCGCCGTAAACTGTGACGAGAGTGAACCGGGAACTTTTAAAGACAGACAAATCATTACAAAAGACCCTCACCTTTTAATAGAAGGCATTTTAATCACCTGTTATGCCATCAGGGCTAAACATGCCTATATCTATATCAGAGGCGAATATAAACAGTTTCAAGATATTTTACAAGGCGCTATTGATGAAGCCTATGAAGACGGACTTTTAAAAGAGTGTGACATCACTGTTCACCGTGGAGCGGGTGCGTACATCTGCGGAGAAAAATCTGCTCTACTCGAGTCTATGGAAGGTAAACGCGGTCACCCAAGACTAAAACCAAAACAAAAAGAGCCTGAATGGTTTTTTGACAATCCGACTCTGGTAAACAATGTTGAGACTATCGCTACAGTGCCTTTTATAGTCCAAAACGGTGCGGATGCTTACAGAGCTTTTGGAACTGAACAAAGCCCTGGAACACTGCTTTTTTCTATGAGCGGGCATGTCCAAAAGCCAGGCGTTTATGAAGCAGAATTTGGCACTTCCATGATGGAGTATATCAGGCATTTCGGTGGCGGTGTTAAGGGTGGTAAAAAACTCAAAGCCGTTATACCCGGCGGTGTCTCTTGCGGAGTTTTAACAGCAGAAGAGTGTGAAAATCTAACGCTTGATTATGAAGCACTTCGATGTATGAGAAGTTCATTAGGAACCGGCGGAATGATACTTATGGATGAGGATACCGACATGGTAGTTGCTTTAAAAAATATTTTAGAGTTTTACCACGAAGAGTCTTGCGGACAGTGTACACCTTGCCGTGAGGGAACAGGCTGGAGCGATAAGCTTGTTGCAAAAATTCTAGAAAAAAAAGGCACGAAAGAAGACCTAAACAAACTTTTAGAAATAGCAGACACCATGAACGGAAAAACTATCTGTGTTTTTGCCCCCGCCGCCTCTGCCGTTATAGTGGATTTTATGAGAAAATTTAGAGATGAATTTGAGGCGAAACTATGAGTGAAATGATAGATATAATTGTTGATTCACAGAGTTACAAGGTTCAAAACGGTTCCTTGCTCATTGATCTGCTTATAAAAGAAAAAATCAAAGTTCCCTACTTTTGTTACCATGAATCTCTCGGTGCTGATGGAAATTGCCGAATGTGTATGGTTGAAATAGAGGGGCAAAAAAGACCTCAAATTGCCTGCGACACATTTATAAAACCCGGTATGATAATCCGCTCTAAGGGTGAAAATATTGAAAAAGTACGTACAGATATCTTAGAATTGGAATTAATCAACCATCCTGTTGACTGCCCTATCTGCGACCAAGCGGGCGAGTGTTCATTGCAAGAGTTTTATATGGAGTATGGACTTCATGATTCTAAGATAAGTATCTCTGAGAAAGTTAAACACTCCAAGCACCTTGATTTGGGTTCAAATGTCATGCTTGACCAAGAACGCTGCGTTTTATGTGCGAGATGCACACGCTTTACCGACAAAATTACATACACGCATGAGCTTGGTATTATCGGCAGAGGAGATGAAGCGAAAGTCACTACTATGCCGGGGAGAAAACTAGATAATCCATATGCTATGAATGTTGTTGATTTATGTCCCGTAGGAGCGCTGACCAGCAAAGACTTTAGATTTGCTCAAAGAGTTTGGTTTTTACAAACAGTCGATTCTATCTGTCACGGCTGTGCTAAGGGCTGCAATATTTACATCGACCACAACAAAATCAAGTATCAAGATGACGTGATTTACAGATTTCGCCCAAGAAGAAATGATAACGTAAACGGTTTTTTTATCTGTGACGCGGGACGGCTGAGTTATAAACAACTGCAAGAAAACCGTCTGGAATCTGCTATTTTAAATGGTGAAAAGATAACACAAATGCAAGCTATTGCTAAAGCTAAAGAGTTGCTTGCAAAGCATAAGGAGAACATCACAGTTGTGATTGACGCAAACCTTTACACTGAGGAGATAGAAGCTATTTTAGCCTTTGCAAAAGAGCTTAATGCTAAAGTCTGCTCCCCTAAAGAAGTTTATAGAGATGAAAGTTTTAAAGACGATATGCTGAGGAGTTCAAACAGAGCAGCAAATTATAAAACTATTGAGAGATTAAATATTGATACTAAGGAACCGGACTCTTCAAGCTTGATACTTAACTTTAATCATCCTCAAGATTTTGAAGCCACATCTGTGATAAATTTTTTGACGCACAATCGCCTAAGTTTAGGCTTGTCGCTTCCTATTGCTGCCTATAGCGAAAATGAGGGAACTTTAACAAATGAAGACGGGTTTACTCAAAAATGCGAGAAAGCGATTTTTAAAAATGTACCCATCCCAACTATTATAGAGCATTTAATAAGGCTTAGAAGATGACAACTGCAGCAATCATCGTAGCCGTTGCATCTTTTGCTCTTGGAGCACTTTTGGCACTTTTAACCATACCTGTTCTCGTATGGCTTGAGCGAAGAGTAGCAGGTTTGGTTCAAGACAGACTCGGACCAAACCGTACCAATATCGGCGGTTTTCGCCTAGGCGGAGTCGTTCAGTCTTTTGCCGATGTTGTCAAACTCCTGCTCAAAGAGGAGTACTATCCATCACATATAAAAAGTGGAAGATGGCTTTTTATGCTCGCTCCGGTTATTACTTTTGTAGCGGCTCTTTTAGCCTTTATGGCGATTCCATTTGCCGACACTTTAGTTATAAACGGGGAGAGTCTGCGTATTTCGGCACTGCCAATCAATTATGGAATTTTTTGGTACATGGCTATAAGTTCTATCGGCGTTTTAGGGGTCATTTTTGGCGGCTGGTTGTCACATAACAAATATTCTCTTTTAGGGGCAGCTCGCGCGGGTTCAATGGTTATAAGCTATGAACTCCCTTTGGGTCTAAGTATTTTAGCTTTTATCATCACCTACGATACTATAGATTTTAATGCAATGGTGCAGTTTCAAAGCGGAACTTTTTTTGGTTTTTTGCCGGCATGGGGAATTTTGGTTCAACCCTTAGCCGCAATTATTCTTATAGTTTCACTTTTTGCCGAGACAAACCGCAACCCTTTTACGGTGGCTGAGGGTGAGAGTGAGATAGTTGCTGGTTTTATGACTGAGTACACCGCCATGAAATTTGCCATGTATTTTATGGGCGAGTATGTAGCTATGAATACGGCAAGTGCCGTTATTATCACTATGATTTTTGGCGGTTATCAGATTTCTTGGGTTTCAACTGAGATGCTGCTTGAAAATTTCTCTGTTTTTGCCTTCTCTCTTATGGTTATAATACCACTCATCATCACCGTTTTAATACGCTGGATGCGAAAAAACAACAGAGTCCGCCCGAGTATTAAAGCAGACGGCGGAAGAGATTTTGAGACTAAAGTCTTAACTATTGCCATGGTTGGAATGACTCTTTTAGTGGAAGCTATTTTAATCTATTTAGTATTTTTAAGTGAGAGCTCTTTAGCTAACTCCATCGCTGTTACCCTTTTTCAAATAGTTGTTTTTGTAGTAAAACTGATGCTATTTAACATCTTTTTTATTCTTATACGATGGAGTGTTCCAAGATTTCGTTACGACCAAGTGCAAAAACTCGGCTGGTATTATCTGCTCCCGCTGGCACTTTTGAATATTATTGTAACAGCTATTGTAGTTGTAGGAGTCTCTTTATGAGCCAACATACGCGTGAGGGTAGCATAACCAGCGACCATATAAAAGTAACAAAAAGACATGGCAACAGTTTTAGAGATAAACTCTACTTGCCTGCTATTTATGATGGGGTTAAAGTCACCTTTAAACACCTTTTTAAAAACCTCAACAACATCAATGATATAGAGACATTGCGCTATCCGGAAGAGCAACCGACTGATATTACGCAGAGATGGCGTGGGCTTCACAGATTAACGCACAGAGCAGACAACTCAATAGCCTGCGTTGCATGTTTTATGTGTTCCACTGCCTGCCCGTCAAACTGTATTTTTATTGAAGCGACTCAGAGGCAAGACGGCAAAGATGAGAAAATGCCTGCAAGCTTTTTTATAGATACCTTAGAGTGTATATTTTGCGGTTATTGTGTAGAAGCCTGTCCTTGTGACGCCATTCGTATGGACACGGGCATATTTTCATTAACCGGAAACAAGAGAGAGGACTTTGTTATGAATAAAGAACAACTGCTATCACACAAAGGTGCTTTTGCAGAGGAGATTAGTTGTGCTAGAAATTAGTATCTTTTCCATTTTGGCTCTTTTTATGCTCGGCGGCAGTATTGCTATGCTTGTCAACAAACAGACACTCTTCAGTGCTTTTGGTTTTTTAGTCGCCATGATTGGACTTGCGGGCATGTTTGCCCTGCTTGATAGCAGATTTTTGGCTTTGGCTCAGATAATGGTCTCAGTTGGAGCGGTTGTAGTTTTAAGTATGCTCACTATTTTAACCATTAATGCTAAGGAAGAAAATCTGCCTCACGAGCCAAATAAATACAAATGGATAGCCTTTGCCTCTCTTTTGGTTTTGCCCATAACTCTGCTTATATATAAAAGTACTTCAGCACTCTATGCAAGCTTTGCGACTATGCAAACTATAAACTCAAAAGTAGTCGGCAAACTGCTCTTTAGTGAGTGGGTTTTGCCTTTTGAAATTGTCTCTATTTTGCTTTTGAGCGCTATGGTCGGGGCTATTGTCATTGCAAGAAAAGACGTGGTGCAAACGCAAGGAGAAGAGTCATGACTCCAGAACTATTTTTTCTTTTATCATCTGTGCTCTTTAGCATTGGTCTTGTGGGTCTTGTTGCCAGACGTAACCTTTTTGTACTTTATATGTCTATAGAGTTGATGTTAAGTTCCGTAAACCTTCTGCTTGCCACTTTTTCAAAAGTATTGGGAGATGCGAGCGGCTCAGTTATTGCCCTGCTTATGATAGCCGTCATCGCCGCAGAAGTGGCACTTTTTCTCGCTTTGATTATTCATATGTACAGATCAAGCAGAACCATAGACAGTGATACGTTCGACAGACTTAAAGGGCAAATAAATGATTAGTCTCATAGTTGTATTACCATTTTTATCAGCTCTTTTAATGGGAGTTGTTTATCTTAGCAACACGCAAAAAAAACGAAACACTTTTTATACACTTGTAGGTGTCGGCACGCCGGCTGTGAGTGCAGTACTATCGCTTATGGCGGGAGCTGAACTGCTTCAAGGTGCCCAGACAATTCATTACACACTATTTCAGTGGGTCAATATAGGAGAGTTCAATATAGAAGTTGCCTTTATGGCGGACAGACTCAGCGTCGTAATGGTAGCTTTTATTACCGTGATAGGAACGCTTATACATATCTATGCAGCTGGGTATATGAAAGAGGACGCAGCATACGGTAAATTTTTCGCCTACTTTAATCTTTTTATGGGGAGTATGCTTCTTTTAGTTTTGGCCGACAATCCTATTATGATGTTTGTGGGCTGGGAGTTAGTTGGACTCTCTTCATACCTTCTTATCGGGTTTTACCATCATGATTCTGCAAATATAACCGCTGCAAATAAGGCCTTTATTTTAAACCGTGTGGGTGATTTTGGTTTTATTATGGCAATTTCACTTTTGTTTGTTTCTTTAGAAGGAAACGGTTTTACCTTTGACTCTATTGAAGCAAATATTGGGCTTATAAACCATGAAATGTTAGCACTTATCGGTACCCTTCTTTTTGTGGGTGCTATGGGTAAATCGGCGCAAATTCCACTCTATGTTTGGCTTCCTGACGCGATGGCTGGACCGACACCTGTTTCAGCACTGATTCATGCGGCGACTATGGTAACTGCGGGTGTTTATATGGTTGCAAGATACAGCTTTTTATATGGTGAGATTCCCAATATTGGGCTATTTATTGCCTCTGTAGGTGCGGCTTCTGCTTTGTTTGCCGCTCTTATTGCCTCCTACCAAAGTGACATAAAAAAGATACTTGCCTACTCTACAATGAGCCAGCTCGGCTACATGTTTATAGCGGTTGGACTGGGTGCCTATAGTAGTGGAATTTTTCACGTTTTCACCCATGCATTTTTTAAAGCCCTTTTATTTATGGGAGCGGGTGCGGTTATTATTGCGCTTCACCATGAGCAAAATATCTTTAAAATGGGCGGACTTAAAAAAGAGCTCAAACTGGTATATATTACTATGTTTGTAGCGACTCTTGCCATCAGCGGCATCCCTCCTTTTGCAGGTTTTTTCTCCAAAGATGCCATCTTGGTCGCGGCCTTTGCTTCGGAGCACTACTTCATTTGGGGAGTCGGTTCACTCACCGCAATGCTCACCGCTTTTTATATGTTTCGGCTTCTTTTTTTGGTCTTTCATGCCGCACCAAAAAGTACGCATCGGCTTCATTCGGTACCAAATTCCATGACCTACCCTTTAGTTATCTTGGCATGTGGAAGTGCGACTGCAGGGTTTTTAGGACTAAACGAAGCCTACGGCGGCGGCTCTTGGTTTAACACGTTTTTGGCACTGCCAGATGTTTCGCATCATATTCCACATGCCACAGAGTATATGCTCGGCGGACTCAATGTAATACTAGGAGTTTTAGGAATGGGCTTGGCTTATAAAATGTTTGCCAAAGAGGCAACAGAAGTTAAAGCAGACACACTCTTTAAAAAAATACTTATGAACAAGTTTTACATTGATGAACTTTATGATTTTCTCATAATAAAACCTCTGCTTTTTACAAGCCATTTTATCGCTAAAGTGATTGATCCTAAAATATTTGACGGCTTTATAAACCTCAATGTTTGGGGCTACACAGCAACAGCTACACTTTTTTCTAAACTACAAAACGGCAAGGTCAGATACTATGCACTTTATATATTGGCAGGAGTATCGGCTATGTCGTGCTATATGCTTTTTAAATTAGGAGTACTGTAATGATGCAGCATATCTTGACATTCATCATCTTTATTCCGCTTTTTACGGCTATTGTTCTTGGAATAATGAGAGCATCTACAAAATCATTAAAAATTGGAGCTATGTTCTCTTCAGTAATTACACTCTTTCTTGTAGCCGTAGTTGCTTATAATTTCAATCCCGATATTGGCATGCAGTTTACTAAAAACTTGCCATGGATTCAAAATGCCGGTATTAGCTATATTATAGGAGTAGACTACCTCTCTCTTGTCATACTTCTACTTATCGGTTTATTAATGCCTCCTCTGTATATTTATATGTATCACGAAGAGAGAAAAGGGTACTGGTACAACATGATGCTACTCCAGACAGGCGTAACCGGGGCTGTTTTATCGCTTGACCTTGTTCTTTTTTATCTTTTTTGGGAGACTATGCTACTTCCTATTTTTGTTATGATTGGTAAATACGGTAACGGCATGCATCAATACAACTCTATGAAAATTCTCCTTATGACGATTCTTGGTTCAATGAGCATGCTTTTTTCCATTTTATATATCGGGTATATCTATTTTGAGACAACCGGCATGTGGAGTTTTGCACTCAGCGACCTTGCAATCATAGCATTTGAGCCTAAAACATCTATCTGGCTAGCGGCGGGTTTTTTACTTGCTTTTGCTATTAAAATCCCTCTTGTAGGTTTTCATACCTGGATGGCGCCTGCTTATGGCTCTGCTCCGACTCCTGCTGTGGTTATTCTCTCTGCCATTATGGCAAAACTCGGTATTTACGGTATTTGGAGATTTGGCTACGGCTTGTTTGAGAGCACCCTCTCCTACTATGCGCCCACTATTATAGTCCTGGCTTTAATTGGTCTTATTTACTATGCTATAAGGGCTATAACAGAAAATAATCTTCGTAAAATGTTTGCCTACTCTTCCGGCTCGCACCTCTCACTGATTGCACTTGGTCTATTTTTGACAAATATATATGCCTGGAGTGGAAGTCTTTACTTTATAGCTACACATGCATTAGCATCAGCAGGTATGTTTTTAATGATTGGTTTAACATATAAACGTTTCAATACTGTTCATATAAGCGACCTTGGCGGGATAGCTTCAAAAGCTCCGATATTTACTTTTTTCTTTGCTTTTTTTGCTCTGAGTATTGCCGGACTACCGGGAACAGGCGGGTTTGTAGCTGAACTTCTTATCATTATCGGTGCTTTCAAAGCAGACTTTTGGATAGGAGTCTTAACCGCGACAACAATGCTCTCGGCTATGATGTATATATTTTGGATGCTCCAGCGTACTCTTTTTGGAGCAGCAAATAAGGAGTGCCAATATAGTGATTTAACTCTTAGAGAAATCACTATATTGCTCCCTTTAGTGGTACTTTTGCTAGTTACAGGCATAGTACCTTCCCTCTTTATTCCATTATTTGAACCGCAACTAACAACTACTTTGCAAGATGTTTTATTTGTAATAGGAGGCTTAAAATGATTGAACAACTTATATTGGCTCTTCCTATGGCCATTGTTGTTATAGGTGCCTTTGTCTTAATGTTGCTTAGTAAATCTACAAGATTTAATCTTGATAAATTAAATCTTCTAGCAGTGTTGTTTTTAGCCATTGCTTTTATTATGCAATATTTCACACTTGGCAATCACACAATTGCTTTTCTGTTTCCTGATGTATTTGGAGAGAGTTTTATTTTAGATGATTTTTCAACAATCTTTGACATGATGTTTACAGGCGGTGCAATTTTGACGCTGCTTGTAAACAACGACTATATTAAAAGCCGTCAGTACTACAGCACAGAGTACTTTACTCTGATTTTATTTAGTGTTTTTGGTATGATTATGCTCTCTCATGCTCATGAGTTAGTAACAGCTTTTATTGCTCTTGAGATTGCTTCGCTAAGCATTTATGCACTCGCCGGTTATCATAAAAACAATAAAGTGAGCTCTGAGGCCATGATGAAATATATGGTTTTAGGCTCAATGAGCAGTGCATTTTTTATGCTTGGGACGGCTCTTATTTATGGGGTTGTTGGTTCTACTTCACTCACTGAAATTGCTCTGTATACCTCAAGTCATACCATAGATGAAATGACACTTTTGATTGTGGGTGCTTCTTTCATTATGGTTACCATTATGTTCAAAATCGGTGCCGTTCCTTTTCATTCATGGGTAGTTGATGTTTATCACGGAGCACCTTATCCTGTTACGATGTTTATGGCTTCAACTTTTAAAATCGCTATTTTTGCTATTGCCCTGCGTCTGTATTTAGTAAACTTTGCACCGATTAACAGCTTTTGGACAGAGATGCTTCAAGTTATAACTATACTTACACTTCTTGGCGGTTCATGGCTTGCCATCAGCCAAAAACTTGTAAAAAGAATGCTAGCAGGCTCTTCCATAGTCCACAGCGGTTATCTGCTTATCGCTCTCTCTTCTATTGGTTTAGGTTCAGAACTTGCGGCTCCGGCTATAATGTTTTATCTACTCGCCTACTTTTTAAGTGCTGTGGGCTCTTTTGGAATTTTGAGTTTTATCTCCGTTCACAGTAAAAAGCAGATGAGCTATGAAGACTTCAAAGGTTTTGCAGAGCGACGACCATATATGGCATTAATGATGAGTATTTTCATGTTCTCACTTGCAGGATTTCCCTCAACTATAGGCTTTTTAGGGAAGTTTTACATCTTTAGTGCAGCCATTGAATCGGGTCAAATTTTACTGGCAGGTCTTGGAATAATGACTGCATTTATATCTGTTTATTACTATTTTAAACTCATAGCCATGATGTACTTTTACCCATCTCAAACACCGCAAAAAAAGCTAACTATAAATGTAAGTACTGTACTTATTGCAGTAATGGCACTGTTAGTCATCTGGGGAGGAATAGGCACTTCGCTTATACCTTTCATCCCCGGAGCAGACGGTTTTATAGATATAGCCAAACAGGCAATGAGCTCTTTGAAATAGAGAGCTGTTTTAATATAAAAAACCAAACAACCATAGAGGTATTTTATTTGCGTAACCAATTTCAAGATCATCACAAGCAAGAAAACTATTGGGAATATCTTTTATTTGAGTAAATCCTTTATTGCGTCCACCAATTTCAAATAGATAATTATTGTCTATCAAAAAATCACCTTTACTGGGATACGTTACATTATGAGTTTGTGCGGTTGCGTTTAGAAAAAATGTTTCTCTCAAATTTCCTATATTACTCTGCGCAATACTTAACAGATTGGTATTGTCAAGATATATTTTTTCCGGTTTTTCTAATTGTTGAAGACCCTTTGAAGATGATTTCATTAAAAGTTTTATGATTCCTATATCTTCTAGTTTTATAAAATACTCTTTAAGTGTTCTTCCATCGCCAACTTCTAGAGTAGTTTTTAGTTTTTCAATTACCGGTACAAAAGGAACAGACTGCATAATAATTTTTAAAAGTAGATTCAATTTCTTCATACTGTTGCCATCTAAACTAGGATAGACACTGAGCAGGTCATAAGATATAGATATATGAATATTCTGTTTGAGGGTGTCAATAAATACATCGTCATCATCAATATCCAATGAATATGGATAGTAGCCGACTTTTAAATATCTTTTAAACAGCGGTATGACTCTTACACCCAGTTTTTGCAGTTGAGTGGTTATTATAAAAACTATATCTTCATGATTTTTTAGTAGAGTAGGAAGTTCAATAATTGAAAAATCTGTATCTAAAGTAAGTTCTAAGTACTCTCTAAAGCTCATCCCATGCATTTTTAAAATATGTGCACGCCTGCTTAAATCATGGCTTCCTTTATGTATTTCAAGAGCAGAACTACCGGATGCTATCATTTGCAGATTAGTAAAAGTATCATAGATACTTTTTAGTTCTTGTGACCAGTTGGAATATTTATGTATTTCATCAAAACAGAGTAGTTGTCCGCCTTGTTGCTCAAAAATTTCTGCAATCTCATACATAGAGAGTTCACCGATTAAAAAACTATCCATGCTAACATAAAGTGATTTTTTCTCACTTTTTTCTTGCATGTACTGAGCAATAGTTGTAGTTTTTCCTATTCCTCTTTGTCCGGTAATAATTGTGAGCCTATGCTTTATGCTCTTGTTTTTAATAAAATATCTTTTATAAGGAAGATTATTCCTCAAAAGAAACTTTTTTGATTCTTGAATAAGTTTTGTAATCATAATAATTCCTGAGTAGGTGTTAAATAAGCTATTGTATCTTATTAATAGGTAATTGAATACTTACTTCACTTAATATAAAAGTTTTTAAATACTTATGAGCTATTTTTTCATAAATTATACCCCTCAGATAGCTAAACTAGAAACTTGACTTTGAATATAGAATATTCTCAGGGGGCGATGTTTCAGTCTCACCTTGTTGTCATTAAAACCTAAAGCTTAGGCTCGTGTGAAAACATTATAACCAGGCATTTTTGAAGCTATACATCCAAGAAAAAGATGTTTGCACATGCCAAGAAACTAAAAACAATTTCTCAATTACCTCTTAACATTCGCCTAATATTATTATACTAATATGTCACATAATAAAAAAAGGAGTTTTATGAACTGGAGAGCCAACGCGGAATCTCGACTTGGGAATATGGGGCATTTTCTTGCACATCACCCGAAAAAAGTTATACTTATTATGCTGCTTATTAGTTTTTCCATTATGTCGAACCTGCCTAAAATTACCATAGATACCTCTACTGAGGGGTTTTTGCATCCGCAGGACCCTGCCCTTTTAAAGTATGAAGCCTTTAAAGAGCAGTTCGGGCAAGATGAAAAGATTATGGTTGTCGTAAAAACTAAAGATATTTTTGAGATGCAGTTTTTAGAAAAACTAAAAAAGCTTCACTCGGAGCTTCAGGCTAACACGCCCCATCTCGCAGACATTACCTCACTCTTAAATGCAAGAAATACCAGAGGTGAAAAAGACAAACTCATAGTTGAGGACCTTTTTGAAAACTGGCCGAAAAACGGTGAGGAGTTAGCCGCAATAAAAAAATTAGCTATCAATAGCGAAATGTATAAAAACCTTCTTTTTAATGAAGGCTTCACTCTAACCACCATTATTTTAGAGCCAAATGCTTATGAGAGTTCAAAAAACATGAATGCCCTTGAGGGCTTTGGCGAAGATACTCCTACAGAGAAGTTAAAATTTTTAGAGGACAGCTCAAAGAGTGGGATGGTCAACGCTGCCCAGACAATAGCCAAGAAATTTAGCAGTGAAAATTTTGAAGTCTTTATAGCCGGTTCTTTAGCGGTTAACGACTACAACAAACGCTCTGTTCAAAAAGATATGCAAAAGTTTATAAAACTTGTTTTACTTATGATGATGCTCTTTTTGTTTGTGGTTTTTCGCAGAGTCAGTGCTGTGATTTTGCCTCTGTTTATTGTGGTGCTTTCACTTTTAACAACTATCGGCATTATGGCGGCAACGGGCGTTCCTATAACTATACCGACACAGATTCTTCCCTCATTTTTGCTAGCCGTGGGCATCGGGGCGGTGGTGCATCTGCTCGCCATGTTTTATAAACATTTGGACACGCATGCCAACAAAGAAAAAGCCATTGCTTATGCTCTTGGTCACTCAGGACTTGCCATTATTATGACTTCTTTGACAACCGCGGCAGGGCTTTTGTCTTTTTCAACCGCCTCTATAGCCCCCATCGCTGACCTTGGCATTTTTGCGGCAGTCGGGGTTATAATAGCCCTTATAAATACGCTTGTACTTCTGCCCGCTGTTTTGGCGATTTTACCGCTTAAACCTGCAAAACAAAAAGAAACAACAAAGAAACCTGCAATTGATAGGTTTTTAGATGCAACTGCCCTTTTTAGTTTTAACCATGCTAAAAAAATTGTTCTCTTGAGTGCGCTTATTGCCGCTGTTTTTATCTACTACGCCACAAGTGTAGAGTTCAAACACGACACTTTAAGCTGGCAGCCCGACAACTCACCCGTAAAAATCTCCACAGCCATAGTAGACAAAGAGCTTAAAGGCTCGGTAACTATGGAAGTCATCATCGACACAAAAAAAGAGAACGGGCTTTACGACTCGAAACTTTTAAGTGCCATCGACAACTTAAGAAAAAGAGCCGAAGCCATAGAAAATGATGCGTATTTTGTAGGAAAAGGGTGGAGTGTTGCCGAGGTTCTCAAAGAGATTCATAGAGCACTCCATGCAAATGATGAAAAGTTTTATGCCATTACGGAGAATGACGCGCTTATTCCTCAAGAGTTTTTGCTTTTTGAAAACAGCGGAAGCGATGACTTAGAAGACCTAGTAGATGCAAGTTTTTCAAAAGCGCGCATCACTTTTAAACTCCCTTGGATGGAAGCGGGAAAATACTCAGATCTCTCGGATGAACTTACGACAATTATGAAAGAGGAGCTTACAGAGGAGGTAGAAATTACCATCACCGGCATGGTTCCTCTCTTTCAAAGAACACTCTCAGCCGCGATGAGCTCTATGGCTGTGAGTTACGTGGTCGCATTTGTTCTCATTGCGATTATGATGATGATTCTTTTGGGCAGTGTCAAAATCGGGCTTCTCAGTATGATTCCAAACATTTTGCCTATAGTCATGACAATTGGCTTTATGAGCATGGTAAATATGCCTTTAGATATGTTTACTATGCTTGTCGGTGCCATCGTTATCGGGCTTTCCGTAGATGACACGGTTCACTTTTTTCATAATTTTGCACGCTACCATCATCAGGGAAAAAGCACAAAAGTAGCCCTTGAAGAGACTATGATGGGCACGGGTCGGGCACTTGTGGCTACATCAGTTGTCCTCTCTTTAGGGTTTTTTGTTTACATGTTTGCAACGCTTAGCAACCTTATAAACTTCGGTATTTTAGCCGGTGGAGCCATAACTATTGCTCTGATTTCAAACATAATACTAGGACCGGCTCTACTTACACTCACAACAAAGGATAAAAAATGATACCAAAACTACTACTATTTTTAAGTTTAACACTCAGCTCACTGCTCGCACTAACGGGCGAAGAGATTGCTCAAAAAGTACACGACAGAGACGATGGCGACAACTCGACATCGAACATGAAAATGATTTTAATCGACAAAAATGATAACCAAAGAGTGCGTGAACTCAAAACTTTCGGCAAGGATAGAGGTAAAGACAAACTCAAACTTATGTTTTTTCTCTCCCCTGCCGACGTTAAAAACACGGCTTTTTTAACCTACGATTATGACGACTCTTCTATGGACGACGACCAATGGCTCTATCTTCCCGAGCTTCGCAAGGTAAAAAGAATCGCCTCAAGTGACAAAAGCTCCTCTTTTATGGGAAGCGATTTTACCTACTCTGACATGACTTCCAAAAATGTTGAGGACTACACCTATGCAATCATGAAAGAGCCGATGGTCGGCGGGTTTAAAACTTGGCAGATAGAAGTGACTCCAAAGAGTAAAAAAACCATAGATGAAACTGGTTACACAAAGTCTATACTTTTTGTAAGACAAGATAATTTTGTCGTTGTCCAAGCACTCTATTACGTAAGAGACGGAGGCAAACTCAAGTACATGCAAGTAACAGGACTCGAGCAAATAGAAGGCATCTGGACGGCAACTGCTATACAAATGGTTACAAAAAAGGGCAGACAAACTCTGCATAAAACCATACTGGAGTTTAGTGATTTAAAATATAATCAGGATTTGAAAGAGTCTTTATTTGTCACAAGAACCCTAGAAAGAGGTTTATAAAAAGTGCCGAAAAAACTGCTTCTTTGCTTCTGTCTCATAGGTATCTTGGCATGTGGAAATGTTTTGGCACAAGAGGGTGCAGAAGATGATTTAGGCGGTTTTGAGAGTGTTTCAACGCAAGCAAGTGATGAGAGCTTTGATGAGTTAGGCGGTTTTGATACGCCCTCACTTCCACATGCCAAAGAGCAAAGCACACTTCCACAGACAAAAGATATTTTTTCACTCTCGGGTGATTTAGCTTTTAAAACATCTGTTGGGTTTATAAAACATGAAGTTGACGGCATTGAGTACAGCGGTGTAAACCAAGCGCAAACCTCTTTATATCTGCAACTAGACTCCAAACTCTCAGACAAATACAAGCTAAGAATCAGCGGAGATATGTTTTATGACGCAATTTACGATATTTATTCTACTAACGACTACAGAGATGATATAACAGATGCCTACAAAACTCAACTCAGACTCGACGACACTTACATTCAAGGCAGGCTTGCAAGCAAAATAGACCTCAAAGTAGGTCGTCAAATCGTAGTTTGGGGAAAATCTGACAGCATAAGGGTAACCGATGTTATAAACCCTCTTGACAACCGACTTCCTGGAATGACCGACATAGAGGACCTGCGACTCAGCGTGGCAATGGCGAAACTTGATTATTATCTTGGCATGTGGAATCTCTCTGCTATGATTATCGGTGAGAGTCGCATTATGCTTGAAGCTCCGCCAAGAAGCGAATTTTTTCCCGTAGACGAGGTATTTCCTGCTGCTCCAGACCCATTTATAGAGCTTGTTGCCCCTGAGAGTTCTCTAGAAAATATGCAGTTTGCTTTTGCGGCAAACGGAGTTTTTTCAGGTTGGGATTTATCTTTTTACGCCGCCGATGTGCTTGACCAGAAATGGCATATAAATCCGCAAACTCTAAAAAGAGAGGTAGGCAAAGTAAAAATGCTTGGCTCTGCTGTAAATATAGTTCAAGGGAGTTGGCTGCTAAAGAGTGAGATAGCCCTTCTAGATGGGGTGAAATACAACTCCACCACCGATGCAAAAAGCCGTTTTGACGCTTTAGTCGGTGTTGATTACATGGGCATCACAGACACGGTTTTGTCACTCGAAGTGGCATCCAGACATATATTTGAGTATGAAGCACAGATGTCACGACTCGTCTCTCGACCCGATTATGTAGACGAAAATGAACTCCAAACAGCTCTGAGATTCACCCGCTCATTCTCCCATGACACCATAAATGCTTCCGCACTTTTAACAATGTTTGGCGGCATGTGGGAGTATGGCGGATTTGCAAGAGTATGGGTTGAATACGACCTCGCCGATGGCCTGAGTGCAAATATCGGCGTAGTTGATTATATAGACGGTGAGCGACCAATCATAAAAACCAACAAAGACAACGATAGAATATTTACAGATATCACATATAGCTTTTAATTTGTATCTAAATAGTTACATTTTTATCAATAAAGTCTAACTATTGTCTTTTTTTATAAGTCTCTATTTCTGAATATGATATTATTACCTTCGCTTATATACAAGGAAAAACAATGTTTCAAAATTTGAGTATTCAAAAAAAGATGAACTTCCTCATTTTAATGGTTACTGCTTCTATCTTTAGTGCCGCACTATTTGTTTTTGTTGCCATGATGCATATAGAAACCCAGTACGCCCATTTGCATGAAAATTCTATGAATGGTGCCATAGCAACTTTAGAGATAGAAAAAGAGCTCAACTACGTCAGCCGTACGACAAGAGATATTATGCTCGGTGGGGACTACGATAAAGATATAACTAAATTAAATGAGTCCATAAAAAAGATTCATACACTTTTTACATCTTTAGAGGTAATGATGGCAAAAGATGCCTCTTTAAGTATGGTCAAAGAGGCAAAAAAATCCACAATGGAGTTTTTAGAGAACTCTTTTACTATGATGAAATCGCTCAGCAGTGATGAAATACAAAACACTAAAGAGGCACTTTATAGCAAGTATCAGACAGATTTAACCCCTTCTGCAAATGCTTCACGAACAGCTTTTAAAAAACTTGTAGAGTTAAAAAACAATGAATTAAGTGTTGATTCTAGCTCTTTAGCCAAAGAGATAAGTTTTTATAAAATATTAGTTCTCGTTGCAGGTACACTTTGTGCGGTGCTTATATTGATTTTAGCGACTATTGTCAGAAAGTCAATTACGGGCGGTATTAAACAATTCACTCATCTTATTTCTTATTCCGCCAATGGAGATTTTTCTCATACAACCGTAAGTTCTAACAGCAATACAGAACTCGGAGTCATGGGTTTAGCACTCTCAAAACTAATAAACCATGTACAAGCTCTTATTAATGAGATAAACAGAACTATTAATGATGCTTCACAAGATGTATTTACCCACAAAATTTCATCTTCAGGAATGGACGGAGAGTTTGTAAAAGCCATAGAGAGCGTTGCTAAAAGCATAGAATTTATGAAAGTCCAAAGTGTTAGAGTCCAAAGAGACTCTTTCAATGCCAAGCTTAGTACAAAAAGTACCCAGGTTTCAGAATCTCTGTCTCTTATTCAAAATGATTTAAACAGCAATATTAAAGATTTAAAAATTGTTACGGCTGCGACCAAATCAGCCTCTGATTTGGCAAGCAACTCCAGACAAAGCATCAACGAAATCGTGAGCGAACTCAGTGAACTCAGTGAGCAGGTAAGTATTAACAACAATAGTATCGGCGCGCTTGCAAATCAGACAAACCAGATAACCTCCGTTATAGAACTCATCACAGACATAGCAGATCAAACAAACCTGCTAGCCCTCAACGCAGCCATAGAAGCCGCTCGTGCAGGTGAACATGGACGAGGTTTTGCCGTTGTAGCCGATGAAGTAAGAAAACTCTCAGAGAGAACGCATAAGGCAACGGGAGAGATTTCCGTCTCTATAAAATCACTCCAGCAAGAGATGAACGATATACAAAGCAGCTCCGATATTATGAAAACAACAGTCGAAGGTTCCTCTGAGAAAATTCATAATTTTGAAGAGACTTTAGTTGAGTTGAGTGACAACTCCAGTAAGATTGTCAACTACTCTTACAGCATGGAAAACAGTATATTTGTAGTTTTGGCAAAAATAGACCATATACTTTACAAATCACGTGCATACAACTCCATTATGTCGCTTAAAACGATTTTACCGGCTTCTAACCCACATGAATGTCGCCTTGGAAAATGGTATGACGGAGAGGGTAAACGCAGGTTTTTTGCAACATCCTCTTATGGCAAAATAGCAGCTCCACATGCCATAGTGCATAACAATGCAAATGCAAACCTAAGTTACATACAAAACGATGCCGAGCTTCAAACTATGAAACATGCGGATGTAATAATTGAGAACTTTGACAAAATGGAAGATGCTTCTCATGAACTATTTGTTTTAATGGACAATATGCTTGAGGAATCAAAAGTAAAGTAAAAAGGTACTAGATTCTCCAACTTTGGAGATGACGGATATTTTTATATTCATAGAATCGCAGAGTCTCTTGACAATGTCAAGCCCTATGCCATAACCGTTTGTATGCTCTTTGTAGGAGCGTATAAATATCTCGCTTGGATTTTTTATGCCTATTCCGCTGTCTTGGATATATAAAATTTTATCTTTAGAATATACTTTTACCGAACCCTTGATTTTGTTATATTTGCAAGCATTTGAAATCAAATTAGTCATAACCTGCTTAAAGGCATTACGATTTACAGTTGCCCTCAAATTACTTATATTTACCTCAAAATTTATATTCGGGTATATTCTTTTATGCGTTAGGATGACCTCTTCGACTATTTTAGATAAATCTTCTTCTAGCATTATCATAGTATCTTCTTGAAGAAGAGTTGTGAGGTTAACGTGGAGCTCACTTATATCTTCGACGCTTCGTTTTATTCTTTGCAGAGGTTTATTCTCTTTAAAGTCGCTGTTTTTGTCTAAGAGTTTCATATTTAAAAGTATAGAGGTAATTGGAGTATTCAAATCATGAATCAAATCTTTTGAAAAATTATCAAGCTTTCTTATAGCCTCTTGCATCGGTTTAAGAGCTGCCATAGATAAAAAATAACTCAGCAGTGCAAAAAGAGCGAGTAAAGAGAGTTGTGTCACTACGATGTAGAGTTTTATTTTCGAGAGATTTTCATAATACTTGGTTTTATCTTTTCTAATCAAAATATACCCGCCCTCCCAACTATATGGCATATACTTAACAAAAGCATCCTCTTGTATGTCGAAATTATCCATATTAAAATCAGGAATTATTATCTCTTTTATTTCATAGCTTATACCGGAGTCGGCATGTGGAACCTGTTTCATTTTTATCTTTTTAATATACTCAATCATAGAAAAGTGCTCTTTTTCTATAAGCTCTTTTTTTTGCTGCTTAAAATAGAAATATCCAGAGGTTAAAATAAGAATGGCAACACTGCCAAAGTAAATGCTAAAAAATTTCCAAAATGCTTTTTGTTTATGACGAGACAAGTCTGTACCCTACCCCTTTAATAGTCTGTATCACCAAGCCGGAGTTTCTAAGCTTATTAATATAAACTCTTAAAGCCCCCTCACTCGACTCATTAACACTGTCAAGTTCATGTAAAAGTTCTTGTTTTGTAATGGTTTCATTTATACGTTTAAAAAAGATTGCTAACAATTTTTGCTCCAAAGGCGTCAGCAAAATTAAAACACCCTCTTTAAAAAGCTCGTTTGTGGCTATTTTATAGACAAAAGAGTTGTATCTTACCTCGTTGCTTTTAGCACGAAAGGACTTTCTCAAAATGGCTTGAATTCTAACAAGAAGTTCATCAAAATCAAATGGTTTTTTCAGGTAATCATCTGCTCCGACCTCAAAACCACGTGAAAGAGAGGCTATATCGCCGAGGGAAGTTAAAAATATTGCAGGAGTAGTGTTTCCAGAATTTCGAAGGAGTTCTAATAGTTCAAAACCGTTAAAGTCAGGTATGTTTACATCTAAAAGCATAAGTTCAAACTCTTGCTTATATGTAGCTTCCAAGGCTTCATTTGCAGATTTTGACTGAGTAAGTTTGTATCCCTCTGATTCTAGCAGTTCAGAGAGAGTTTCGCTGAGTATGAGGTCATTTTCAACTAACAGTATTCTAGCCACTCTATTGCCAATCTTCAAATTTATCGCTGATGTGTTTGTCTTTTTTATATTTTTTAGCGTTTTTGCTTTTATCTAACTGGTTGGAGCTGTAAAGAATTTCTTCTTTTATATCTTCTATATTTTTTTCAGACTCTTTAAGAGAAATTATTTTTTTTACAAGTGTTTGCAGGTCTTGGAGTTCCCCTTTGTAGAGTGCAATCTCCTCAACTCTTTTTAAAAGCTTTTGTCCATTTTCTATCTTTTTGTCAAAACGCTCCTGTGTCAGTTCGGGAGTATTTAAGAGGTAGGAGATGATGCTTTTGTGAAATCTCTCTAAGGCCCTAATATAACGGAGTCTGTTTGAGTTGTCTATCGCTTTTTGAGATGCTGCCATGAGTTGTGTAAACCTATTATTTATTTATTGATATAATTATATCTATAAATTTCCACATGGAGCAGATATTGAAAAATATATTCTTATTATTACTAATCTTGAGTGCATCATTGTTTGCAGAATTAACAAATGAGTACGCATCACAAAAGCTACTCGACGATAAAACTCCGGTTGTAGATATACGAACACCGCCGGAGTGGATAGAGACCGGGCTCTTAAAAGGTGCCATTCCTATTATGTTTTTTAATGAACGCGGAGACTATAATATTGAGAAATTTTTAACAGAGTTAAATAAAAAGGTAGACACGACCAAGCCCTTTGCCCTTATTTGCAGAACCGGAAGCAGAACAAAAATACTCTCACAGTTTCTCTCCAAAGAGATGAACTATAAAGTCATAAACCTCAAGGGCGGCATGATGCTTGCTAAGGGTAAAAATCTACCGACTGTTTCATATAAATAATGCTCGGATTTTTAAAGTTTTTATTTCATTTAACCATAAGGCTTGTTGCTGTTTTTGCAGTAATCGGTCTCTTTATCTTCCTGCTCTGGGGTGCTTTGTATCTACTTTTTTTAAAGTAGATTTTTACTTGGAACGACCTACCTTCTTCTGCAAGCGACTGCCTTGTCTTCGCCAGAGAAGGCTCAAAAATCTCTACTTTAAAAATATCCAAAGCCCTCCAAGTTTCCACATGCCGAGTTGACAAATCGCCACAAATAATATATACTAATAAATATATATAAAAAAGGAGTTTAAAATGACAACTGCAAAAATCTTTCCAAATGGTCAGAGTCAGGCTATTCGTATTCCTAAAGAGTTTCGCTTTGAAAATCAGGATGAAGTGTTTATTGCTAAAGAGGGAGATGCTGTTATTTTATTTCCAAAAAGCAGCAGATTTAATATTTTGTTTGACTCATTTGAAAAATTCTCAGATGATTTTATGACCGAACGTGCACAGCCCCAACAACAAAAAAGAGAGGATTTGTTTTGAATAAAGTGATGTTAGATACTAATATCTGCATCTATCTTATAAAAAATAGGCCTTCTCAAGTGAGAAGAAAATTTGATATTTACGAAGTGGGTGAGATTTGCATCTCTTCCATAACCGTCGCAGAACTCTACTACGGCGTGCAAAAAAGTCAAATGAGCGAACAAAATGAGAGAGCATTAGCCCTTTTTTTAGCACCGCTCAATATAGTCCAATTTGATGAACATGCCGCAATAGAGTATGGCAAAATCAGAGCCACACTCGAAGCTAAAGGCACGGTTATCGGCTCACTTGATATGCTCATCGCCGCACATGCCAAATCACTGGGAGTACTGCTTGTGACTAATAATATGAAAGAATTTCAAAGAGTAGATGCACTCAGTCTAGAAAATTGGGTCGAGTAAAGATAGTTTCTTTCTTTTGATTACAAGATACTTCCAACAATTCCTAAAACATGAGCCAAAAGTTCGTCTGTGGCTTTTTCAACAAATTTTACTTTTCTCGCTCTAAAATCTAGTGACTTTACTTGTTCGTATATCAAAATAAAAGAAACTAGACTTTTTTATAGGCTCTATTTTATTCACTAAAGCGTAAAGCGTCGGAAAACATATAAGGTTCAAAGCAGTTCCCCAGATTAATTCAAAACCTATAACTCTTTGCTTGGCACGTTTACAGTGCCTCTACCTCTGAAGAAGAGCTTCTATATCTTTTTTTACTTTTTCAAACTCAAGGTCGTAGCTAAAACAACTGCTTATCTTACACGCCAGATACTCATTTGTCTCATTCACATATTTATACACAAAAGGGTATTTGATCTCGTTTGTATCAAAACTCTTTAAATGACTCTTTTTTGATTTTATAAAAATAGTCTCGTACTCAAACATCACAGAGGCTAGTGTAGCGGTGGGAAAGGTTGAAGGGTTTGCACTTATCGCACGGCTAGAGAGCTGCATTATCTCTTTTGCCATAGCAAACTTTTTTACATCAGCCTCTACGACAGCGTAATATAAAAGGTTCATACTTTGTTGCGACAAAGCACTTGTATAGGCTCGCTCCCCAATGTCGGCATAAGTTACAAAGTCGTCGTTTGACTCTAGCCATCTGCCCTCTTTGTAAAAGAGTTTTATGCTTTTTGCAACTATTTCTTTATAGAGTTTAAAATACTTCTCTTCTAAAGTCGCCTGATATGCCTCAAAAAGAGTCGCCGCCAAAAAGGAGTAATCTTCAAACAGAGCTTTTTGTGTAGGTTTTACCTTTGGTATAGTTTGATGATAAAGTTCGCCTTTTACATACATCTTCTCAAGCAAAGCATCAAGAGATTTTTTCGCTTGCTCTATATACTTTTTGTCCACAACAGCCGCTTTAAATTTCCCCTTTATATAGAGTGCGTTCCAAGCGGTGTTGATTTTGCTATCAACAAAGGGGTAGGCTCTTGATTTACGCATCTCTAAGAGAAGCTCCCTTATTTTTTCAATATTTTTTGGCGCAAACTCTGCCGTGATATGTGGATTGCTGAACTCTCCGTCAAAGTTGCCATATTCCTCGATTCCAAGATACTCAAGTGCAGCGTTTATCTGAGGCTCTTTTAAGCCTCTTTTTTTGAGATACTCAAATGTCTCGTCATACGCATAGAGAAAGTAAAACCCCTCTTCATTTTCCCCCTGAGCGTTTTTACTATCGGCGTTGCTGGCACTCATATAGACATTGCTAGTTTGAAACCTTTTATCTATTTGTAGGGTTGTCTCTTCTACTATTTTTTTATAGAGTGCTTTTTTTGTATGTTTATATGCCAAAGAGTAGGCTTCAAGAAGTTCTGCGTTTGTGTAGAGCATCTTCTCAAAATGCGGAGTACGCCATTTCTCATCAATCACATATCTGTAAAAACCACCCTCGACCTGATCATAAATTCCCCCTTTTGCCATAGCGTCTAGTGCTTCAAGTGCCATGTTGAGACTCTCTTTATTTTTAGTTATCTCATAAAGCTTCAGAAGCAGTATAATCTTTGAAGCCTCCGGAAATTTCGGCCGCTTTGTAAAGCCACCGTTTTTAAAGTCGTAAGATGATTTTATATCTTTGATTGCTCTGTTTGCAAGACCAAATTCAAGTGGAGCATTTTGATTTGCAAAGTTTTGGCTCTCTTGCGTAGACAAAAGTA
>MNYP01000055.1:12070-14233 GCA_001873135.1 Helicobacteraceae bacterium CG2_30_36_10 | reverse complement strand
ATTAAAAAAGAATATTATCACATGGATAATAAATATTGCTTAGATAGTGAAGTTAGAAAAATTGAAAGTTTTACTAACTTTATTGATGGAAATATTACAAAAAAAATAAAATTTTCATCTGAAATTTTATTTTGTAAAAAAAGCATTGAAAATAATAAATCTTATGTAGCTTACTTTAATAAGGCACTATTGTCTTTGATTGTTATACAACCTTATGAAAAAAACAGCAAAAACAAGTATATAGAATTTTTTGAGTCCCTTAAATATATGACAAATAAAAATGATTTACCTAGTTGGCTCTTCAATCAGAAAGAAAAATAAAGAAATCTAGAATGTAAATCCGAAGTGCAATTTCCCTCGTTACGAAGCTCCAGCTTCGTAATGCATACACAAACTAAATCAAAAAAAAAGAGAACCAAAAAATGTGTAAACCACCACTTTTAAACTATTTACCCTGCCATTCACCCCTGTGAGTGAATTTTCTTTTGTGTATTATTGTTCTTCCCCTCATCCTCATCGCTTCTGTATAGAAGCATACATAAACCTTGGCATGTGGAAATAAAAAACTAAGCTGAGTTTCCACATGCCAAACTTCCAGATTTTAAGAGTGATGAGTTTACAGAGTTTTGTAAAACAAATCCAAACTACGATGCGGCCTTAGCAAAATATCCAAAGAGAATTTTTGAAGCTGAACTTAATGGCGAGATAAAAATACAAAATGCAAAAGTGTTTTTGCTCTAAAGTCTCTTGGGTAGCTCGAATTTATTCGAGGCAGAGTGGCTTCTAAAGAGAATCTATTATTACAATATAAGCATCGCATCGCCATAAGAGTAAAATCTGTATCTGTTTTTGATGGCTTCTGCATAAAGCTCTTGAGCCTTCTCAACACCGACAAAAGAAGCTACCAACATCAGTAGTGTTGATTTTGGCAGATGAAAATTTGTAAGCAAATGGTTAACTCTCAGAGGTTTGTTGTTTGGATGTAAAAAAAGATTTGCTTCGCCTGAAGTTGCATGTCGGTTTCTGGCATAAAACTCTATGGTTCTTGTAGAGGTCGTTCCAACGCTTAAAATGGCTCTGCCTGAGTCAAGAAGTTCTTTAGCCTTTGGTGAAATATCATAATACTCTGAATGCATCGGATGGTCTGTGATAGTCTCTGCTTCAACGGGTTTAAAAGTTCCGCTTCCGACGTGAAGAGTAACATAGGCATGTGCAAATTTTTTGCAGACTTTTTTATGTTGCTCCGGCGTAAAATGCAAAGAGGCTGTAGGAGCAGCGACCGCTCCCTCGTTAAGAGCAAATACGCTTTGGTACTCACTTTCATCTTCTTTGTTATCTTCTCTTTGTATATAAGGCGGCAATGGGACGTGACCAATTCTGTCTATAATAGGCAAAATCTCTTCAAATCTTAAACTATTTCCACATGCCCAGAAGTTGACAATTCTGCTTCCATCATCATGCAACTCTTTAACAACTGCGACAAGATTTTCATCAAAAAAGATTTCAGAACCCACTTTAACTTTTCCCCGTATGTAAACATTAACATCATTGGCATTTAAGGCTCTGTTTATAAGTAGTTCAAGTTTTCCGCCACTGTGTTTTTTCCCAAAAAGTCTGGCTTTTATAACTTTTGTATCGTTAAATATAAGGGCACACTCTTTTGGAATAAATTTTTCAAATTCATAAAAGTTAGCATGAGTGATTTGCTGGGTAGTTCTGTCATAAACTAGAAGTCTTGCGTGGTCTCTGGGAGAGGCTGGATGGGTAGCTATAAGTTCTTGCGGGAGATGAAAGTCATAACTAGAGGTGAGTAACTCTGGGTTACTCAACTTTATTCTCTATAGAAACCGCCGAGGGTTTTTCTTCACTCTCTTCTTCTGTTTCTTCCTCAAGAGGCGGGGCAGGGTTGACCATTCTTACTATTAAAATAGACAAACCATAAAGAACAACAAGAGGCCCAGCCATAAGAAGCTGTGTTAAAACATCGGGAGGAGTAAGAAGTGCCGCAACTATAAAAATAATAACAACCGCATACTTAAAGAAATCTTTCATCTGTCTGTCATCAACCATGCCTAGAAGAGCAAGGAAGTACGCAAAAATCGGTAGCTCAAATGCTATGCCAAACCCAAACATGATTTTTGTAAAAAAACCGACATAATCTTC
>MNYP01000055.1:1459-12042 GCA_001873135.1 Helicobacteraceae bacterium CG2_30_36_10 | reverse complement strand
CTACCAAAAGTAATAAGAAAGTCAAATCCAAAAGGGGTCACGATATAGTAAGCAAATAAAACACCCACCAAAAACATAGTCGTACCGCCTACAATAAAAGGAATAATCATCTTCTTTTCGCTTGCATAAAGCCCCGGAGCGACGAAGAGCCATATTTGTGCAAGTATAATAGGCAGGGCACCTACGATGGCTGCAAAAAAAGAAACTTTGAGTGCTACGAAAAAAGCACCGCCGACCTGACTTGTCGTAATCATTCCATTGGCAGCATTAACTGAGATTTTTCCAACTTCGATAAGGGCAGTATTAAGCGGTTCAACCATCCACTCTAAAATAGGTTCATGAAAGAAAAACATTATAAAAAACATTACAATCAAACTAAGTACCGAGATGCCTAAGCGTTTTCTAAGTTCTACTAAATGGGGCTTAAGTTCATCAAACATCTGTTTTCTCTTCTTTTATTTTTTTCTCAAAAGTTACTTTTTCTTCTTTGGGTGCACTTTTAGGCGCATTGTCTGTAGGTGTGTCATCATTTAAATTAGTTAAATTAGCACTAATCTGTTTTAAATCTGTAGCCCTATTTAGGCTTTCTTTAGCATTAAGAAGCTCTTTTTTATATGCTAAGGCTTCTTCTTTTATATCTGCTACATTCATCTCTTGTTCTAGAGAATCTTTTACCGTACTCATTGTCTTTTTAACAGTTCTAAAAAATTTAGCCACTTCAACCATTGCACTAGGAAGCTTGTCTGGACCTAAGAATAAAATGGCGATAACGGCGATAATAAGTATCTCTGTGAAGCCTAAACCAAACATATTGAACCTTTGAAATTGTATTTTAAGAGCAGGATTTTATCTAAAGAATGATTAAAAGTTCTTCAAGATGATATAAATAGTGTAATCTCATCTGCCAAAAGATACTCCGGGTTGTAAAAAGTATTATTTTTGAGTTGAAGTTTTTTTTCATCAACTAAAATTTGAGCACGTTTTAACTCATAAGCGTTTAAAATTTCTTTTTTAACCCCAACACAGGAACGAAAACCTAAAAAGAGTTGTTCTATTTTTTTATCTTCAAGGTTTAGGGGTTCAGTAGTGATATCTAAAGGATTTTGAATATATTTTTCAAGAGTTGTAGTCGGGTAAAACCGCTCTAATCCTAATTTTCCCACAGCGCCGCTTCCAAGGCCTATATAGTCTTTGTATTGCCAGTAACCCATATTATGAGCACTTTGATATTTTCCAAAATTACTGATTTCGTATTGCTCAAAGCCCTGTGAAATTATCTTCTCAAAAAGCCAAGAGGTAAGGGAGAGAGTCTCTTTAGACATGTGTGGTTTTTTCTCAAAAGGCGTTCCCTCTTCAATGGTTAAAGCGTAGGCGCTTATATGGTTTATAGGCAGAGAAAAAGCAGTCTCTATATCATGAATCAGCAACTCTTTTGTGTCATTTAAAGTTGCATAAATCAAATCAAGTGAAAGATTTTCAAAGCCGATTTTTTTAGCATTTACAATGGCTTTTTTTGCTTGTGCACTATTATGAGCTCTGTTTAAGAGTTTTAATTTTGCATCATTAAAACTTTGAACACCAAAGCTTATGCGGTTTACGCCTAGATTCCACATGCCAAGAAGCCACTCCGGCGTTGCACTATTTGGGTTGGCTTCACTTGTTATTTCAATTGCACATGCCAAGTAGGGTTTGAGTAGTTCAAAAATCGGTTCATAAAGCTGTGGCGATACGGTTGAGGGCGTCCCGCCGCCTATAAAAATGGTCTCAATACTTTTTTCTTTAACCTCGAATCTTCTAAGCTCGAACTCTAACTGAATATAGAGTGCTTTCATGTACTGCTCTTTTAGATGAAACTTGTCAACATAGGAGTTAAAAGCACAGTAAAAGCACTTTGAATCGCAAAAAGGAATATGAATATATAATAGCATACGCAATTATAGCCAAATGAAATTATCTTCTTTTAATTGCATCTTCTGTATAATCTCGACCATAATAATTAACAGGTAAGCTTAATGACTAAAAAAGATTTATATCGTCCAAATGTTGCGATGATTATTGTTTCAAACAATTACCCAGAGAAAGTAGAGCTGTTTATCGCACAGCGAAATGATATGAGCGATATATGGCAGTTTCCTCAAGGCGGTATAGACAAGGGTGAAGAGGTTCAAGAAGCACTTTTTCGTGAACTTGAAGAGGAGATAGGAACTGGTAAAGCAAAAATTGTAGCAGAGTATCCGGAGTGGATTTCTTATGATTTTCCCGATAAAATCGCAAAAAAAATGAAACCTTACAGCGGGCAGATTCAGAGATATTTTTTACTTAAGTTAAAAAAGAGTGCAATAATTAATTTAGAAACAAAGCACCCTGAATTTAGTTCGTATAAGTTCGTTAGCGTAGATGAAGTTTTAAGCCATACTGCACATTTTAAAAAACCTGTGTATGAAAAAGTTATAAAGTATTTTAAAAAAAAGGGACTTTTGTAGATGTTAATAGTTCAAAAATTCGGCGGAACAAGTGTAGGTGATTTAGACCGTATTCAAAACGTAGCCAATCGTGTGAGTGAAACTAAGAAAAATGGCAATGATGTAGTTGTCGTAGTGTCTGCAATGAGCGGAGAAACAAATAAGCTTATAGCCTATGCTGAACATTTTTCGAAGACGCCTGAAAAAGCTGAAATAGATATGCTTTTAAGCTCCGGAGAGAGAGTGACGGCTTCACTTTTAGCTATAGCATTAACTGCAATGGGACATGACGCAATTTCAATGACAGGCAGAAGAGCCGGAATTGTGACCGACAATTCACACACCAAAGCCAGAATTGAAGTAATAAACCCTGCTGCAATGAACTCAGCTTTAAAAGAGGGAAAAATAATTGTCGTAGCAGGTTTTCAAGGTATTTCACTTGATGGTAATGTTACAACGCTGGGTCGTGGAGGAAGCGACTTGTCCGCTGTTGCAATAGCAGGAGCAATCGGTGCGGATTTATGCGAGATATATACGGATGTCAGCGGTATTTATACAACTGACCCTCGAATAGAGCCAAAGGCTAGAAAACTAAACTCCATCTCTTACGATGAAATGCTGGAATTATCCTCTTTAGGAGCCAAAGTGCTTCACAGCCGTTCGGTAGAGCTGGCAAAAAAGTTAAATGTAAATTTAGTAACAAGAACAAGTTTCTCAAATGAAGAGGGAACATTAATAACCAAGGAAGAAAATATCATGGAAAAACCATTAGTAAGCGGAATAGCATTAGACAAAAATCAGGCGCGAGTATCTTTAATGGGTGTAAAAGACAGACCGGGGATTGCCTCTGATATTTTTACAAAGCTTGCAAATAAAAATGTAAATATTGATATGATAATTCAAAATAAAGCACATGATGATGAGGCAAATATTGACTTTACTGTTCCCGTAACTGACTTAAATGATGCCAAAGAAATTGTTGATATGTTTATTAAAAGCGGTGAAGTGAAAGATGCTTCATTTAATGAAAAGATATGTAAGGTTTCTATAGTCGGAGTAGGCATGAAGTCACATACCGGTGTTGCTGCAAAAGCTTTTTCAACTATGGCTGCCGAAAACATAAATATAAATATGATTTCAACTTCGGAGATAAAAGTTTCTATGGTTATAGATGAAAAATATGCAGAACTAGCCGTGAGAAGTCTTCACAATGCCTATGAGTTAGATAAATAATGAACTACATTCTTGCTGAGGAACAAGCCCTGTTTAGGCGAGAAACATGTTAGATTTCGCACGATGGAGTCTCGATACAATTAGAGAAGAAGGAAGTTTTCTTAGTTGGCTAGAAGAACAAAGATTTGACTGGACAACAACCACAGCTCAAGCCATTGAAGAAATATTAAATGGTAAAACAATTATTCTTATAACTGATCAGCCGAGAAAGTGGTTTCAAAGTTATATATTAAGTTCTATTAACACTCCCTCATTAGATAGACCTCTTTTACCGATTGTAAGCATAGATGCAATCTATACTCATTTTAACAGCGTAAATGGTGGAGATATGATAGATATTGTTGATGACATGATAGCTTTGTCTTATAAGGATGATTACATCTTTTGGTATATCGGCAAGGGCAATGATAAAAGAGCTGATATTGCCAAGAGAAGAGATAACAGTTACTTTTGGATTTTTGATGAAGAGTTTCATAATGCTTTTACTCTAAAATCTTACGACTCAAACCTGGATATTAAACTTTTGCAACTTTATAAACTTTTTAATACATCTCTTAGTGCGGCGATGTTTGGAGATGTTGATGTTAGCTCATGATTCTAAGCGAAGTCATATACTTATCTCAAATGAGATAGAGCATGAATTTCAAAGACTCCAAGAAGAGTTAAAGCCAAATAGGGTTGTCGGTTTTATAAGAGAAAAGTTTCTCATTGAAGATGCCAAGGCAGTAGTTGCCGAGGCATATATAAGTGAATCTGCAACAAAATATATAGTTTTAGGTGCCCAGGAGTTTAACTCAGTATCTCAAAATTCACTCTTAAAAGTTTTTGAAGAACCTCCTAGAAATATAGAATTCATAATAATTTCTCCTACAAAATCAAACTTGCTTCCTACTGTTCGCTCAAGACTTCCAATACTTATAGGTGAAACTTCAAATGATGTTATTTCACTGGATTTGAATTTAAGCAAAATTGACTATGCACAGATTTTTTCATTTTTAAAAGAGCATGCAAGAGCTAAGAAGAATGACGCTAAGCTTTTAGTTGAAGCCTTGTATCATAGAGCGACTGTTGTTGATATGCTTATTTTGTCATCCTCCCAGCTAGAAAATTTTGACAAGGCATACAGGCTTTTAGAGCTAAATTCAAGACCTCAAAGTGTTCTTGCAATGATAGTTATGAGTTTTGTAAGAGAGAAATAAGATGCAGATTGAAAAATTATCTAACTCACTTGACACAAAAAAACTTCTTAAAGATTTAGGTGTTGATAGTGGCGGCGTCAGCATATTAGACTCAAAGATGCAGCATCATATTATTTATATACATAAGCTGCATGTCGGCGGTGCAAATATACTAAAGCAGGATGCTCTCTCTATCGGTGCAGATTTGGCAGTGCCTCGAGGAACTGTTACCGCCTTAACTTCGCATGTAAACTGCATACTCATTGCAACGCAAAAACAGCTTGAAACACTCTGTAAAAAAGAGTTGGCGCAACCCTTCGGACTTAAACTCTTAGCGCAAAAATTAAAAGAAATAAGCAAAATAAAAAAGCCTCGGCATGTGGAAATTATGGGGATTATCAATGCAAATGATGATAGTTTTTTTCACGCTAGCAGGTTTCAAGGTTCTGAAGCCATAGAAGTTATTGAGAGAATGATAAGAGAGGGAGCCGGCATTATAGATATTGGCGGAGTCTCATCTCGTCCCAACTCCTTAAAGGTAAGGGCAAAAGAGGAGCTCTCTCGTGTAAAGCCGATTCTAGATATAATCTTTAAAGAAAAGCTCTATGAAAAAGCTAAATTTAGCATAGACAGTTATGAGCCGCAAGTTATAGCTTACGCTTTAGAAAGTGGGTTCAAAATAGTCAATGACATTACAGGGCTAAAAAATGATGCGGTTTGTAAGCTTTGCGCAGAGTATGATGCAACAGCAGTTATTATGCATATGCAGGGATCACCGCAAACTATGCAGGCTAATCCGGAGTATGAAAATGTAGTGAGTGATGTTTACTCGTTTTTTCAAGAGAGAATAGCAAAGGCAGACTCTTTTGGTATAAAAGATTTACTCTTAGATGTCGGCATTGGTTTTGGGAAAACTTTAGAGCATAACTTACTGCTAATCAAGCATTTAGAGAACTTTTTAAGACTTAATAAGCCTATTTTAGTCGGTGCTTCAAGAAAATCAATGATAGACAAGATTTATCCATCATCCGTGGACGAGAGGTTGGCAGGTACCTTGGCACTGCATTTGGAGTCTGTAAGAAACGGGGCTTCAATACTTCGAGTGCATGATGTAAAAGAGCATGTTCAGGCTATAAAAATAAAAGAAGCATTTGATGCTCTCTAAAAAAAAGGTATATTAAGATGAAATTCCCAACTCTTAGCGATATAGCAACTACGGCAGTAATCTCAGTAAGTATCAACGACACTGCTTCAAAAGCGATTGAGCAGATGTTAAAGCATGAACATAGACATGTCGTTGTAGTAGGTAAAAATTGCAACTATATTATAAGCGTAATAAATATTTTGAATTTAAAAGAAAAAAAGATAAGCTTAGAGACTCCTCTATCTGATTTAAAACTCCAAGAAATTCCATCTATAAATAAAAGCAAAAATGTACTCGATACTGTTGAATATTTAAGTGAGAGTGTGGAGTATATCTGTGTAACCAATGATGATGGGACGCTCTATGGAGTTTTAACACATATTGATATTACAAGCAATATAGATCCTGAAACTCTTATGGAAAACTATAGACTTCAAGATTTTTTAAAGCTTGGCCGTAGGATGAAATGGGTAAATAAAGATGAGAAAATATCTAATTTAATTAGCGATATGGTTGAGTCGGCATATGATAATGTGATTATTGTTGAGGATTTGCGACCAATTGGAATATTGACAACAAAAGACATTATGCTGTTAATTAAGACACAAACAGATTTAAATGTGCCAGTTGGACTGCATATGTCAAAGCCTGTAGAGAGCATACATAAAAAATCATCTATTAAAGAGGCTCTCCATTTCATAAAGAAGAAGCATTACAAAAGAGTGGTTATAGTTGATGATGAGGGGAAACTAGCTGGGATAATTTCTCAAAAGGAGCTTATTTCACTCAGCTACTCAAAATGGGTTCTTTTGATGAAAGAGTATCAAGATGAACTGAGTGAAATAAATACTCTCTTGCAAAAACAAAATAGAGAGTATAAAACTATGGCCTCGACGGACCCTTTGACCGGACTTTATAACCGCCGTAAATTTTCAGACCTTTATCAGTCATCATTTTTAACTTTTAAACAGAGAGATAATAAGATGTCTTTAATTATACTTGATATTGATCACTTTAAAAAAGTGAATGATCTCACTGGGCATAATGGCGGAGATAAGATGCTGGTTCTAGTCGCCCATACTCTGCTTAAGACTTTGAGAAATATAGATATAGTTTGCAGATGGGGAGGAGAGGAGTTTATTGCTCTGTTGCCTACAGCTTCACTCGAAAAAGCCACTATATTAGCAGAGAAAATAAGAGTTCATATCCAAGAGATGGAGATAGACGTAGTAGGTCATATCAGTGCCAGTTTCGGTGTGGCTCAAGTCTCAGAAGACGATGAGATGCAAATGGTTATAAATAGGGCCGACAAAGCTCTCTATCTTGCAAAAGAGTCCGGCAGAAATTGCGTAAAAACCCAGAAGGATATTTAGATTTGCACATGCCAAAATAAATTGTGCCAAGACGGTGCAATTTAGATCATAATACCTTTTATCGTAAAAAAGAGTATTGCCGCAACTATAGCTGCAGCGGGAACTGTAATAAGCCAAGCGGCTACTATTTTTTTAATAGCATCCCTTTTTACATATTTAATATGTTTTGTATGTTTAAGATGCTTTTTAGTAGACTTAATCAGTTTTTCTTCATCTGCAATCATTCTGTAAAGAGTAACGATTCTTTCATACTCTTCTTTATTTTTAGACTCTTTTGCTTCTAGTGTTTTAAGTTCTTCAGTATAAGCATTTATGTTTTTCTTTTCATCGATAATAGTTAATTTATCATCTTCAATGGTAGAGTCTGTTCCATTGAGTTGCATCCACTCCCTTAAAAATCCAACACCAAATACGCCACCAATCGCTATATGAGTCGAACTAACCGGAAGCCCAAGTTGTGAAGCTATTATAACAGTAATGGAAGCGGCCATTGCAATGCTAAAAGCTCTGATTTGATTGAGCTCGGTAATCTCACTCCCTACCATTTTTATAAGTTTTGGTCCATAAAGGGCAAGACCAAGAGCAATACCTAAGGCTCCGACAGCCATAACCCACAAAGGAATACTGGTTTTAGAAGAGATACCGCCATGTACAACTGCATCATTTATAGCAGCTAAAGGTCCGATTGCATTTGCAACATCATTTGCCCCGTGAGCAAAACTAAGAAGCGCTGCTGCAAAGATGAGAGGGATTGTAAAGAGTGTATTAACAGATTCTCGATTATTGGACAGGGAAGAAGATTTTACTTTTAATCTCGTTTTTACAACTATATAGACAAACACAGCTACGATGAGTCCTAGAGTTAAAGCAGTTTGAATTGATGGCTTTTGTGTCATCTCCATAGCAACAAAAGGAAGCAAGTTGAGCAAATCTATAACTTGCGGCCATATCTGTTTAAGACCCTTTAGAGTTATGTATGTTACAAAAGCCCATGCCATAATAGCTACAAAAAGAGGCACCCATTTTTTGGCTGCGAGCACTTTATCTTCTTGAAATACAATAGATTTTTTGATTGCAAAAAGAAAAGCTGCCGCAATAAGACCGCCGAGAACTGGAGATATAACCCATGAAGCAGCAATTTTGCCCATTGTACTCCATGAAACTACACTAAATCCTGCAGCAGCAATACCGGCCCCCATTACTCCGCCAACAATAGAGTGCGTAGTTGAAACGGGTGCTCTCATCATAGTGGCAAAATTTAACCACAACGCTGCAGCCAAAAGTGCTGCCATCATTGCCCAGATAAAAGGGTCTGGATTTCCGCCAAAAGCGGAAATATCAATAATTCCTTTTTTGATTGTCTCAACAACTTCTCCGCCCGCGATGAGTGCCCCGGATGCTTCAAAAATAGCTGCAATTATAATAGCAGAAGTGAGAGTTAAGGCTTTTGAGCCAACAGCAGGCCCAACATTGTTTGCAACATCATTAGCTCCGATATTCATAGCCATATAGGCACCGATAAGTGCAGCAACTGCTAAAAATACGTTGTTAGAAAGTCCGCCGTTACTTAATAGACTATATGTTAAAACAGCTATCATGAAAAATAGGGAAAAACCCAATCTACTCAAATCAGTTGCGCTCTTTTTTAATGCTTGTTTTTCAAGTTTTTGCATTGTTTGGATTTCCATACGGACCCTTGTGTAAATATATTTAAAAGTATATCTTGATTACAATTACAAAAGGGTTAGAATAGGGTAGAAGAAGTTGCACTTTTTCTATTTTTTTATATATGCCTTAATGATTTCTTGGCGTTCGAGCGGTCGGTCACCGCCACTTCTTCCTAGTGTTGCAATATTGTCCAATTTTTTGATAGTTTGCATAGATTGCTCTGTAGCCTGACCAAAAATAGTATGGTAACCATTCAGCCAAGGAGTGTTAGCAGTAGTTATAAAAAATTGACTGCCATTTGTCTGAGGTCCGGCATTTGCCATTGCAAGAATTCCAACTTTGTTAAATGTTTTACCCTTGAACTCATCCGCAAATGGCTTATTCCAAATACTCTCTCCTCCGCGTCCAGTCTCAGAGGGGTCTCCGCCTTGAATCATAAAACCTTTGATTATTCTGTGAAAAGCTATACCATTGTAATAGCCGTTTTTTATATGCGTCATAAAATTTTCAACGGCTTTTGGAGCTACCTCCGGGTAGAGTTCCAGCTCTATAAGACCCTGGGTTGTTTCAAGTATGGCATGTGGATTTTTATTCTCCGCATAGAGGTTGATACTGAGCAGTAATAGTAGAGATAGAAGTAATTTTTTCATAGTTTTCCTTATTTAATTGGTTCGAACTCTAAACATACAGAGTTAATGCAGTATCTAAGCCCGGTAGGTTCAGGTCCATCTTCAAAAACATGACCTAAATGAGCATCACACTTTGAGCATGTAACCTCCGTACGAACCATTCCGTGAGCCATATCCCTGTTCTCGGTGATAGCATCTTCAACACCCTCATAATAGCTAGGCCATCCTGTGCCTGAGTCAAATTTAGTCTCTGATTCAAACAGAGGAGCCCCACAACATACACATTTATAAACTCCATCTTCTTTATTGTCATAAAGTTCACCTGAAAATGGAGCCTCAGTACCGTGTTGTCGACAAACACTAAATGCTTCAGGGCTAAGTTGTTTTTTCCACTCCTGTTCGCTCTTGCTAACTTTCATATTTGCTCCTTAGGTCTTTTATATTTTCGCAATCTTTATCGTAAATCACATAACAACTCTCTTCACACAAGTTAGAGGCATATTTCAACTGCTCTTTCGAAGCACAACACACATCTAAAAGTATGACAAACTTTGCGTTTATAGTGCCGAGTTCCTCATATGTGGATAATACAAGGTTGTCTATATCTTGATCGACTAGATTTTTAGAACTATCTAACAAAATAGCTTTGTCTCTTATAAAAAATTCCAAGTCGTCATTTAATTTTTCTTTATTTAAGTTATTGCTTATTACTAAAATATCATTTGAAGAGTTGTTCTTCAATAAATCAGAAATTATTTGCAGTGTCTTGGCATGTGGATTTGCTTGCTTAAAAATAACTTTTTGTTTTCCTGCTCTAAAACTTTTTTGAAATACATAATTTACATCAGTAGAATTTTTATCACTAACAAGAAGCAAGGCTGATTTTTTTTGTATAT
>MNYP01000055.1:0-1440 GCA_001873135.1 Helicobacteraceae bacterium CG2_30_36_10 | reverse complement strand
AGAATCCGGAAGTAAATCTGCATCATCACACATAATCAAATCAGCACTTTTAAAGTTACTCCGCATTAAAGCATCATCAACAAATATATTATCTTTTATTGTAGTTTTCTTGAGTTTACTAAGATGCCTGTTTAATAATTCTATCGGTGTTATTATTTCAATAGATGGAATATCAACCTCTATAATTGCATATTCGACACTGTTAAGCACTCTTTGTTTTAAAATATCACAAGCAATAGTTGTTGGTGCTATTATTATAACTTTCAGTGTCGGATTTCTTAAGTTTTCTAAAATCGCTTTTAAAAGCAAGGCAGTTGTTTTTCCAGAACCTGCTTTTGCTTCTAAAATTTGGCAATCTTTTATTTGAGAGTCTATAAAATATATTTGCTCCGGCGTAGCTAAATATATATCTTCATTTTTTGATAATATAAGATATTGAACAAGTAAATTGCCCATGATATTTGCAACATCGGGCAAAGTTGAGGTTGGAGCTATTGCTGATTCAAGCTTCTTTATGATTTCTTGTTCTGATAAATCGTTAAAAATTACTCTATTTTTAGGAAGAAGTTCTTGAAATGAAATATCTAAATGCTCATATTCACCGGCATTTAAATTTTCCATTAGTAAAAAGTTCAATAGCGGCACGCCGTCATTATGCGTTAACTCATTAAACTTTTGTCGTATAAAATTATGTATTTTGTCAAACGCGATAGTTTGCGTAGAGGAGTTCTGATTTTTAGCTTTTGATACTGTTGCACTCTTTAAATCATCGTATGACCACGCTTTGTGTTCAAATATGTAAATACCGCGAGTCGTATCTAAAATAAGTAGAGGAATAAAAAGAGCTTGTGTATGATGATAAATAGTGATATTTTCGTATACTAAAAGATTGTTAGAATTGCTAACTTTTTTTAAATTTTTAATAACAAGAGAATCAATATTTTTTAGAGTTTGTGTTTTTTTTCGAAAAATAGATTTTAAAAAAGAGAAGTTCATACAGTGAGACTAACACTGTCGTTTGAGCACGACAATGTTAAAGAAACTATTTACCAGCTGCAACACGGTCTTTAAGACCTTTGCCAGCTTTAAATTTAGGAACCATTTTATCTTCAGTAGTGTAAGTTTTGTCAGTACCAGGAACTTTACCACTTTTACCTTTTTGAAGAGCTGCTGCAAAACTACCAAATCCAACTAAAGAAATTTCTTCTTTTTTAACTAGTGCTGATGTAACAGCCTCTGTAAATGCTTTGATAGCTGCTTCAGCTTCAACTTTAGTTTTGTAGTTACCACTTGCTTGTACTAATTCAACGAATTGTGCTTTGTTCATAAAATTACCCTTAGGTTAAAAAGATTTCCGAAGTCATCTACGAGCCTTTGAGGTAAGGGTTTTCATCGTAAATATAATTCAGCTGAAGACACTTTATTATTTATTTGCTTAAA
>MNYP01000043.1 GCA_001873135.1 Helicobacteraceae bacterium CG2_30_36_10 | reverse complement strand
ACAATATCTTTATATTTAAAAAGTTGAGCGGGAGTGTTGAAGACTATATGGTCAGATATCTTAGCAATCTCTTCTATATCTTCATCTTTGAAAGCCGGTGAATAGGTGTGGAGCCCGGCATGTGGATTTATTTTTTTAACAATATCTTTATATTTAAAAAGTTGAGCGGGAGTGTTGAAGACTATATGGTCAGATATCTTAGCAATCTCTTCTATATCTTCATCTTTGAAAGCCGGTGAATAGGTGTGAACTTCGGCATGTGGATTGTATTTGCAAAATTCTTCTCTTGCCAAACGAGCCTCATGAAGCCCGCTTGAAGTACACCCTTTTAAGTACTTTGAAACGGTATCAAAAGTGCTCCACATGGCGAAGCCTTTAAGCGCTAAAATAATCTTAGCTCCACTCTCTTGCTGTACATAATTTAATAATTTCAAATTATTATCTAAAAGCTCTTCCTCGCATATGTAGCAAGGAGTTTTAAGTAAACTTTTATAAGGCATTTTTATACTTCTAGCTCTTTTATCTGCCAAGGAAGACCTTGAGTCATCATCTCTTGCATAAAAGGATCAGGATCCATTTGTTCCATGTTAAAGACGCCCTTCCCGCTCCAAATGCCTTTGAGCATCAGTTTGGCACTAATCATAGCAGGAACACCGGTCGTGTAGGAAACGCCCTGAGCCTTAACCTCTGCATAACACTCTTCATGATCTTTTACCTGATAAATATAGATTTTTCTTTTTTTGCCGTCTTTGATTCCCTCAGCAACTATGCCGATGTTTGTTTTACCTTTGGTTCTCGGTCCAAGTGACGCTGGGTCTGGAAGAAGCGTTGCTAAAAACTCCATAGGAACGATTTTCATTCCCTTATGTTCAACCGGCTCAATTCCAAGCATTCCGACATTTTCTAAACACTTCATATGAGTTAAATAACTTTGACCGAATGTCATAAAAAATCGAATGCGTTTAAGCCCTTTTATATGTTTTACAAGGGACTCCATCTCTTCATGGTAAAGCAGATAAGAGTCTTTTGGACCGACTTCAGGATAATCCCAAACTTGCATAATCTCCATCGGCTCAGTCTCTATCCACTCCCCTATCCCATCTTCATTTTTTTGCCAATAACGCCCTTTTGAAGAGACCTCTCTAAGGTTAATCTCTGGGTTAAAGTTGGTTGCAAAAGCGTAACCGTGGTCACCTGCATTACAGTCTAAAATATCAATAGTGTGAATCTCATCAAAGTAGTGTTTTTGGGCATAGGCACAAAACATGTTTGTCGCACCCGGGTCAAAACCGCTTCCAAGAAGTCCCATAATTCCGGCTTCTTTAAACTTTTCGTCTCTCTGCCACTGAAGTTTATACTCAAACTTTGCCTCATCGGGATGTTCATAGTTTGCAGTATCGAGATAAGGAGTTTTTGTTGCAATACATGCATCCATAATCGTTAAATCTTGATACGGAAGTGCAACGTTGATAACAATATCAGCTTGGCATTTGGAGATAAGTTTAATCAACTCATCTGTATTGTCTGCATCAACCGTAGTTATTTCAATGTTGGCATGTGGAAGTTCGCTTTTTATAACTTCACATCTGCCGATACTTCTACTTGCTAAAACAATTTTTCCAAATACATCAGCATTTTGTACACACTTATGTACAACGACACGACTCACTCCACCTGCACCAATAATCAATGTTGTTTTCAAAACTTTTCTCCAAAAAATAGTTGTGATAGTATACTGTTATATTGTTTTTAAATATCTAAACCAAATCAAATGCAACCAACAAAACCGCACTCCAAATCAATGCTGTTAATATAAGACTGACTAAAACCATTGTAGCGCCGACATCTTTTGCCTGTTTTGCAAGAATGTGATACTCTTTTGTTACCAAATCGACAACTCTTTCTATGGCACTGTTAGCCACTTCTGCTAAAATCGGTATGAAAAGAGATAAAAAAAGTATGCTCGAATGACTAAAACTAATAGGCAAATTCCAAGCAACAAGCCCCATAACAAAAAGCATAAATAGCTGCCATTTAAATGAGGTTTCATTTTTTACAATATCTATAAAACCCTCTACGGCGTACATGCCATTTTTAAAAAGATTATGTTTGGGCTTATTTAATTTCATTTTTTTCCTTCAAATTCTCTATAATTTCTCTTAATTTTTCTGCCTTGGTATCTTTAGAAATCGGAGCGCCAAAGTATACATTTATTTTTCTTCTTTGTAAAAAACTTTTTTTGTTTTTTGGTTTATGTTTAGAGAAGATACTTCCAAAAACTCCATCAATAAAATAGGGAACAATCACCCCGTCATAGTTTTGGGGGATAAGCTCGTAGCCTCTATGAAACGCACCCAACTCGCTATCTTTACTTATAGCGCCCTCAGGGTATAAAGCAACCATATTTGAATTTTGAAGTCTCTTATGTGCCTCTTTAAAAGCATCTTTTGAGGCTTTAGCAGACATAGGAATCGCTTCGCCCAACTTAAAAAGAGAGTGAAAAAAACGCCAATGGTATATATCTTTGTCCATCATAAAATTAATACGCCGCTTCATTGGCAGTTGAATAATAATCCAATCCAACCAACTCACATGATTTCCTAAAAGAAGGACTCCTTGTGTCTGTGGAATGTTCTCTAAACCAATATAGTTATAAGTATGGCGTGTTTTTGAGATAAACTCCATAATCGCCCACAATGTCATCACCACATATCTTCTAAAAACCATAACACTCAAATACAAACCGACAAGCCCCATCAGGTAAAACAAAACCACTGAATTCATGCCAAAATAGGCAAATAGAGTTGTTAAAACCAGAAACACAAACATAAAAATATTTTGAATAAAATTACTCCCTGCTATGATGGTTCCTAGATGAATTCTTGGTGCTAAAAACTGTATATGAGCATTAAGCGGAACGATAAACAGACCGGCTGCTATGCCAAAAAGCATAAATAGTAAAGCCATAATGCTCATAGACGAAACAAAAGGAATAAGAAAAACTATCACGGTTATACCTATAGAACCGATGGCAACTAAACCGGTATTTATAAAATATTTTGAAAAATTAGCAGCCATGATGGAGCCGATAACAATGCCGATGCCTGCCAAAGCCATAACACCTTGAACAAAAATAGTGTTTGTGACCCCCAGCGCGCTTTTTGCATACTCACCAAAAATAGCTAAAATAACTTGAGAGATAGACCAAAAAAGAGCTAAAGCGATGATGGCTTCATATATCTCTGTTTTTCGTGTCATAATTTTCAGATTTTTTCGTAAATAGGCACCTTTGAGGTATCTTTTAACTCTAAAATGTTTCTCGCTTGTTTGTAACATTTTGTTTGGAAGTTTTGAAGCTAAAAACCACTCTATAACAGAACTGATAACCAAAAGCCATCCAAGCGGAGCGATAACTTTTAAAATATCCTCTTTTGTAGTGAGCGAGTCATTAAATAAGCCCTCAAATAAAACGGTATAAAAAATAATACCGCCAAGAATAGCAACTGTCGTAGTCGCCTGAACCACTCCATTGCCTGTTGTTATGTACTTTACGCCGACAAGCTCTTTAATATAACCGTATTTTGCAGGTCCATAAATGGCACTTTGAAGGGCAAGTAAAAAAGTCATAAAAAAAGCTGTATAGAACCACCCTTGATAGTAAGAGTATGTTATACCGATGGTTATAAAAACGGCAAAAAGTGCTGAGTGCTCCATAATTTTATTTTTAGGAAATTTATCGGCCAAAAAGCCCGAGGGAGAAAACATGATAATAAAAGGCAACAAAACAAGAGCGTTAACAATAGCCGTTAAAATTATTTGAATATCGCCGTCATAGACTTTAAAAATCGTGTTTTGAATAATTATTTTATGACCTAAATCTGTAAAAGCATTTAAAAAAACTACTAAAGCATAATTTATGACTCCGGTAATGGCAAATATTTTATTCATAACTCGCTGTTTTCTTCTTCTTTTGCCAAACTTCTATCATCAGATAGTGTCGTACTCCAGCCCTCATAGTATCCATGCTCTTTTTTTATAAGCACAAAAAGTTCTTCTACAATTTTTTGAACCTCTTCATCTCTTGGCATGTGGAATTTAACCAAAGCAACGCCATGCTCATACTCATCGGTTGCAATGTCATCTTTAAAAGCAAAACCAAACTCTTTTGCCTGTTGCACAAATCTCTCTTTTTGTGTCGCCGTATCAAACACCGCATAATGTTCCACTTCACGTTCAACACTTAAATCATCTTCCTCTTCTTGGAGAAGAAAAATTATTTTCGCACTCTCTATATGGTGCAGCTCGAGCTCAGTAGGAAAAAGCTGTGTCTCATAAAAGTTCCATTTTGTGTCTCTTACAACATTGCTTTCATAAATATAAGTTGTACTGGAGAGCATTTTAGTGACTATTGCATTAAGCTCTTTAGAATCTTCACAATGAAAATAAAATTCACTCCAACCGTCTATTATTCTGCTGCCGACATATTTTGTTTTATTTGTATATTCAAGAGCGATAATAAGCGACTCTTTCGTCTCTAAAAAATCCTCATAACCATCTTTTGTTTCATCTAAACCTTCATATTTAACAAAAACACTAAACAGCCATGGTCTACCGCTTTTGAATTCATCCGCATCAACATCAATTTCAATATTTACTACACTACCGTCTACTAATTTTTTAAAAACTTCTCTCATAAACTCTTCTATTTTTTTATCATATTATAGCTAATTTTAATACGATAAATTAGTCAAGCAAACAATTTTAAGAGCATAATTGATAATAGTTATTGATATTGTTGACAAAGATATTTTTTTGATGTACAATTCTTTAAATCAAATGATTTTGATAATACATATCATTATCTTACAAAAGGAAATAATATTAAAACTTCAAAACTATCACTAGCTTTAATTACGGCAATGGCGCTCTCAGGTTCTGTTTATGCAGATGATGTAACAGAAATGGCAGAGCTAAAACAAGAAGTAAAAGAACTTCGAGAGATTACGCAGACACTTATTGATGAGACAAGTGATTTAAAAACTGGTTTCAACTACACAACTGTTGATGTAACAAAATCACATAGCGGTTTAGGTGCGGCGGCGTCTAAGGTTTATTACTCAAAATCACCTCTCTCCATAGGCGGTTACGGTGAAATGTACTATGCACACACTGCAAACGAGACGGGTGCCGACACTTCAAAAGTAGATGTTTATAGATTTGTCCCTTATATCGGTTACAAATTTACGGACAACATTATCTTAAATGCAGAGATAGAGTTTGAACACGGCGGAGCGGGAAAGGATGCTGAGGGAGACGGCTATGCAATCATAGAGTTTATGTACCTTGATTTTCTTTTCAATAAAAATGCGAACATAAGAGTCGGTAATATGCTCCTTCCTATGGGGCTTATAAACCAAAGACACGAACCGACACTCTTTACAACTGTTCAAAGACCAAGTACAGAAAAAAACCTCATTCCATCAACTTGGCATGAGAGCGGTGTTATGGTTTATGGAGATATCGTTGAAAATCTATCGTATAAACTTGGCGGGTTTACGGCACTTGACTTGAGTATGGGAGCCGGCGAAGGCGATAAATGGCTTAGAAATAGCCGCATCGGTTCATTTGGAAATACACAGAGGGAAGATTTAGGATTAGGAGTTGTTGCAAGAGTAGATTATACAGGCATAAACGGCTTACTTGTAGGAGTTTCAACTTATCTTGACACAGATTTGAGTATGTTTGATTTGCATCTTGATTATAATGTAGATGCTTTTAGAGCTTACGGCGTCTATACGCAAACAAATCGCCAAAACACTCCAGTAGGTGAACCAGAAAAAGCCAAAGGCGGCTATATTAACCTCGGTTACGACATCCTCTCTTTTACTTCATTGAGCGAGAAGATGCCGCTTTTTGTACAGTATGAAAATGTGGCGGCACAAGATGAGATTGCAGGAGGCAGTTCGGTAGATGCTATTGAGACAACAACACTAGGTCTCAACTATTTCCCTCATGAACAGGTTGTACTTAAAGCCGATTATGCAATGAAAAAAGAAGATGGCGGCAAAGACAGCGATATTTTTAGTCTCTCTATGGGCTTTATATTTTAGGAGTTATTTATGAAAACAACGGCTTTATTTATTCTCTTTGCACTCTCTTTGAGTGCAAATGTACTTATATCACCTCAAGAAGCCATGGCTTTGGCATACAAAGATGCGACGCAGATTACTAAAAAAAACATCTTACTCACAAACGAACAGACACAAAAGATACAAGAAGAGGCAAAGGTAAAACTCAACACTAAAATATATCGTATTTTTAAAGCACAAAAACAGAATGAACTCTTAGGCTACGGCATTTTAGTCAATGAAAAAGTACGCTCTAAAAACGCCGTTGTACTCTACTTTATAAGCAAAGAATCCATTTTGAAAAGCATAGAGATTATTGCATTTAATGAACCTGTTGAATACCTCCCCTCAAGAGAATGGAACTCACAATTTGAAAATGTAAAAACCTCTAAAATGCTACACATATCAAAAGAGATTCCCACCATCGCAGGAGCAACTATGAGTGCAAGAAGCGTTATTGATGGTTCAAGAGTCGCTTTTGCACTCTATAACACCCTGCTAAAGAATCAAAAATGAAATTTACACTTGTAAAAGATTTACGCAAAGACCGCGTTATGAAGCCCATTTTGTCGGGCTTTCTTGTGTTTACTCTGCTCTATCTTCTCAGTGATATTTTTGTTAAACAGAGCACTTTTGGAATATTTCCACATGCCATAGAGACATCACTCTTTGGTAATGAAGAGGAGTTTTTAGACGGTTTAAGCCAAGCCTCTTTTTTAGAGTTGTGGCATGTGGAAATATTTTTTATAATGATGATTGCATTTACTACAAGTACCGTTTACATCAGGCTAAGCGGAGCTTCCAAAACCGCTCTATTGGCAGTAAACATAATGTTGCTCACTGCACTTCTCTCGCTTGTGACATTAGCGTTGGCTTATTATCTAAGCCCTCATTTTATTTATATTTACGTGAGTTCATTTTTTATCTGGCACATTGTGGCGTTTTTTTGCACGCTTATCTCTCTTAAAAGATTGCATTATGCATAAGGCGTATAAAATCTCCATTCTTATTTTTGCCCTTTTTACCCTTCTTCTACTTCTTAGCGGATACATGATTTTTGAGTTAAAGATAGGCTTCGAAGCCAAAAATGTGCTCAGTTACTATATGGGAGACGCAAAACTTTTCACACCTGCTAAAACAAACAGCGGCATTTTAAAATTGAGTCTGCCCCATATTTTTGCTTTTGCACTCTTGGCTATGGTAGTTTTACACTTTCTTATCTTCACAAAATTTAAATACAACTTTTTTGTTAAAGTACTTATTTACGGAGCTTTTATCTCGACATTTTTTGAGATATTTACTCCGTTTCTCATAATAAACGTAAGTGAACTTTTTATTTATTTAAAAATAGTCTCATTTTTTCTTTATATACTACTGATTCCTATAGTTTTATCTCTGCTTTTTGTGAGCATTACACAAATAAAACTCTAGAGATAGCCTTAGAACTTTATATTTTTAACAAAGCGGTTTAGGTTCTCGCTCACTTGCAATTTTCCCTCTGTTTCAAGCAAAATATATGCCACGGGCAATCTCTCTAAAAAAGAGTATGCTTTCTCTTTTGGCATAACACTTACTGCAGTCGCATAGGCATCTAAGTCACTGCTTGGCATCTGCGAAACAAGGGTTACAGAAATAAAATTTTGCGCTGATTTTTTCAACTTTGGGTCGATGAGATGATTATGCTTTGTTGTGCCTACATACCTGTTATAGTTTCCGCTCGTACTGACTCCGGTGTCGTTTTTCAAAGTCTCAAAATCGATTAAAAAAGTTTCGGCATGTGGATTTTGAATCTTTATTTGACATGAGCCGATGCAACGAATATCTCCGCTTGCTGCTATAACAGCCTTAGTGATACCCTTGCTTTTAAAATACTCTGCAACTTTATCTACAGCAAAGCCTTTACCCATTCCACCCAAATCTACTTTGATGTTTTTCTTTAAAGATGCTTTTTTTTATTAAATACAAGAGCCTCAAAACTGACATCTGCTCCTTGAAGCTCTTTGGCATGTGGAACTTTCTCATCTTCTCCAAATCTGTACAAATCTTTTGTTATGGAGCCGACGCTTATGTTGAAATAGCCCTCACTCTCTTTATAATACTTTTTACTAAGTTCTAAGGCTTCAAATGTGTAGTGGTTTATATCTGCTTTTTTACTTTGGTTGAGTTTATAGATGGGAGAGTTTTTGTCATAAGAAGATAAAGAAGCCTCTACATCGTTTATGATGCCAAAGGCGGTTTCTATCTCCTTAAAGTACCTTTCGTCGGCACTTATGCTTACAAAAGTTCCAAGTGCCACCTTTGTTCTTGTGAGAGGCTCAGCAAAAAGAGAGCCCCAGAACAACAAAAGCAGAAAGAAAAGATTATATTTCAATCGTCTCGTTCACTTCCAGACCAAAGCCGCTTAAACCTACAAAGTCCGTAGGTTTAGTAGAGGTAAGGAGGTTCATTTTGGATACTCCAAGAGATTTCAGTATCTGAGCTCCTATTCCAAACTCTTTCATAGTAGCATTGTCTTGATGCTGAGTTTTATTGATAAATACTAAAACACCGCTGTTTTGTTTTAAGTACTCTATAGAATCAACAAGATTGTTATATTTTTTTTGACTCAGTAAAAGCTCAATATCGGGAATGACATTGTGTACTCTTACATTTGCAACTTCCTCTGCTTTGTAAAATACAATAGCAGTATGTTCTACTTTGTCATGGTCGACAAATGTATGTTGCTGCACTTTTACACCAAAAAATTCAATTTCTTCTACCTTTATTTCATTCACAAGTCTTTCATTTGCTAAACGGTATTCCACGATATCGGAGATAAAAACTGTTTTTAAATTGTGTTTTTCTCCAAAAATATCCAAATCATCACGTCTAGCCATAGTGCCATCGTCTTTTATGATTTCACAGATAACGCCAGATTCACTCAGTCCGGCTAAACGGCATAAATCAACTGAACCTTCCGTATGACCTGTTCTCACAAGTGTTCCGCCCTCTTTGGCAATAAGGGGAAATACGTGACCGGGCTTTACGAGGTCGTCGGCATGACTGATTGGGTTTGCTAAAATATTAATAGTATCATTCCTCTCTCCTGCCGAAATACCCGTTAGTGCATTTTTAGCATCCACTGAGACTGTAAAAGCGGTTTCATACGAAGAGGTATTTGAACTAACCATAGGATTCAAAGCAAGACGGGTTGCAATGGTTTTGCTGAGTGCTACACAAATCAAACCTCTTGCATGTGTTGCCATAAAGTTTACATGTTGCGGTGTTGAGAAAACTGAAGCGTAGACTAAATCGCCCTCGTTTTCTCTGTCCTCATCATCAACCATGATGACCATCTTGCCCTTTTTTATCTCATCGATTGCTTCTAATACTCTTTGAATAGGTGTCATTTATACTTCTTTTATTAAGTTATCGGCGATTATATACAAATTTAACTAAAATGTACTTGACAATGAATATTATTTTGTCTATAATTTCGCTCCAACAAACATGGTAGACGTTTGTTTTAAAGTTCGCGGAATAGAGCAGTTCGGTAGCTCGTCGGGCTCATAACCCGAAGGTCACAGGTTCAAATCCTGTTTCCGCAACCAATTTTTTACAATTAAATATTGGGGATTCGCCAAGCGGTAAGGCAGTAGCTTTTGGTGCTACCATCCACAGGTTCGAATCCTGTATCCCCATCCACTCTTTTAAAGTTCGCGGAATAGAGCAGTTCGGTAGCTCGTCGGGCTCATAACCCGAAGGTCACAGGTTCAAATCCTGTTTCCGCAACCAAATATTCTACAAAAACAGACACTTCAATAACTTTTATAATTTAGAAATTTCAATAATGATATAAGCAAAATTTCTTAGATTTTTTTTATTTACGAGTGTTGCACTTTAAACTTTAATTGGCGAAATTTGAATTTGTGGAAGTAGTAAAAAATAAGTAGAAGTTCATAGAGGGTAAAGTCCTAAGTCACTTAGAGCTAAAATTTGGGCTTCTTAGTGACTATAGGGTTTATTAGGTTTAAAAATTAGAGTTCAAAAGCCTCATCTAAAGGTTTATTTCCTTGTACAACCGGGAGAGAGAGGTTTATACCCCAATCGCCCCAGCCGCCGTTATAGAGTTTGACTTTTTTGTAGCCTAAAGCTTTTAGTTGCATATATGCTAGTGTCATTCTAAATCCGTCGTGGCAATAAAGGTAGATAGTCTTACCTTTGGGAACATCTTTATATAGTAGCGCTACATCTTCAATACTTTGCCATCTGCTAGAGCCACCGCTTTTAGTACCGTCTAAGCTCACAACATTAATAGCTCCAGGGATATGTCCACCTTGAATGGAGTGCTTAATCTCTTCGCCCGTATAGTGTGTTTTAGGGCGACTGTCAATCAAAATCGATTCAGAATCACGCTCACAAACAATTTTTTGATAGACTTCAGTCCACTCTGCTAAGAGTTCGCTTTTAGCTTTTTTTAGAGTAATATTTCCCTGTTTTGGGCTTGATTTTTCTTTTACAATCTCATTAAACACTTGCCACTCCATATTGCCACCGTCAAGTATTTTTACTCTATTCATATCAAATCCATAAAGATCTAATAAATAATAGACTCGAGAGGCTAAGGCGCTACGAGAATCATCGTAGAGCACGACCATAGAGTCGTTGTTTACACCCCATGAACGGAGTGTTTTTTCAAAGTCATCTTTTTTAGGAAAACGCATAGTTGGAATCTCTTTGTTTGCCCCTAAATCTTTAAAACGTTGTACTTGTACAGCGCCTTTAATGTGTCCCACTGTTGAATAGCGATGCGGGTAGTAGCGCACTTCTAAAATGACTGTTTTTGGATCTTCCATCTGTTCTTCTAGCCACTCTGCGTTGACTAGAAAATCGGGTTTTGCTCCAAAGAGCAAAAGTGGAAGTAAAAAAGCTAAATAGAGTAATTTTTTCATTTTCCCTCCTTACATTTTGTGTTTAAATTTGTAATGAACCTGTAAAAAGAGTCTCTGTGCATTGTTGTCTGATACATTATCAGTTACAACTTCTCCGGCATTAAAGTAAGCATAAATTGCTTGGAACTCTAACTCTTTATTGTATTGCCATTTATACTCAACATCATACTCTTGACCTAGCTCTGTAGATGTTGTTAAGTTGGGTTTTTTGTAGTAACTCCAAGCATCCTCTGCCTCAGCAAGAGAAAAATCATGAAAGGAGAGTTTGAGTTTCATACTCTATGTTGGAGCTAAATTTACCTCTACTAAATTTTCAACTATGTTACTCCAATTCATAATATCCATACGACCGTAGAGAGTACCGTCAGTTCCCCCAAAAGGTGTACTAAATGTTTTGTTAGTACCATCAGTTTTATCACTGTCACCACTCGCAAATACTTGTCCAATCACTACATTTGGTTTCCATGCAACACTTTTGAATTGGTACCCAACTTTTGCTACGTATGCATAAGCATCATAATCTTTATCTTTTTTTGTTCCGTCCGCTTTTGCATAGGTAACATCGTAGTTAAAGCTGTACAAACCTTTATCGTAAGCTCTAAAACCGTATGTGTAACTTTTTTCTGTATTTTCGCCACTGCCCGCTTCCGTGTAAAGACCATTTCGATAGATTACAAACGGTTCTACTGCACCCTTTTTGTTTGTTACAAAGTGAGAATAAATACCCGCACCCTCATAAATATGTTTGTTAAATAAAGAGAGCTGATTTTTATCTTTATCTTTTTCAAGTCCATAAAATGCATCTACAAAGTTATCATCCCACTTGTAAGAGAGTTTCGCAAGATCCCATAAGTGGCCATACGAGTTACCCCAGCTTCCAGGTCCTAGGACTCTTTTGTCTCCGTACATATTAGCTTGACGCCCAATCTTTGTTGAGAGACCGCTCACTCCCGCTAAACTTTTAACCTCTACATTCAAATCAGAGAAGTCTAAATCTTGCTGAGGGTTAAGCCAGTATGTTTCAGAACCACTTGTTTTTTTGAAGTCATCATGCTCCAGTGACCAACCAAAAACATCCGCATAGTAACCGATTGCCTTCCATATAACATCTGGAGTTTGATTGTAAACAACACCAAGGTTGATACGACTCACAAGAAGTCTGTCATCTGATTCACCCACTAATGTTTCTGCATCACCGTATGCTTTTTTATTCATACCATCAAGTGTCTCAAAACGCTCTTTTATCTCAGCTACAACAGAGATATCTCCTGCATATAAAACATTCGCTGCTGCGATTGCTACTGCTCCAATTAGATATTTTTTCATATTTTCCCTTTTCCTTTTTTCTTTATTTTTTTAAACTTACTACGGCTATCATTTGACCTTTAACTTTTTCATGCTTACCTGGGCAACTCAATAAGGCTTATCTTTAAAATCTTGCAACCATTTTTTATAAGAACATTATAATAGTAGCTTATCTGTGTTCAGCAATCGTTCACTGTTTTTTAGGAACATGTTTGTTGACTACATCGCCTCTATTGCCAAATACATCTACGCTTGAAACAGGTTCAAAAATGTAATGATCCAGTTTTGTGAGCGAAACCAATTTCTCTAAAGGAGTATGAAGCATCATCGCAATAAAATCATCTGCAAGCTTCTCAACTCTGTCAATTTCCTCAGGTGTTACAGTCTCTTTTTTGGAAATTTTAGAGCGGATTTGTTTCTCTTGTATTTTAAGATTTTCAGGGAATAAACCGGGCATTATGCGCACTTCATAGGTTTCATTTGTAGAGATTTTCTGTATGATATGAGAAGCACGCAAAGTCGGGTCGATACGTAGCGTTTTAAAATTGATTCTTGCACCTGTCAAATACGCCAATGCGTCGACCATACATGGGCTGTTTTTACATGCACCACGCAAGTCAGTACGGTCTATTACCCCATCTGGAAAGAGTTTTTGCAGGACAGCCGTAATTTGAAGGAAAGAAAAGACAAGACCGTCGCAGAGATGCCCGTGAAGCTTTACTACATCTTGCATTGAGATATCTTTGACACAACTAGAATCATTATAACGTCCAAGGGCACTATCTGTGTCTCGGACTTTTAAGATAATATTGTTTGGAGCCTTTACGAGGTCAGGATGGAGATACCATGTAGAATCACAAACATTTGCTTTGTTTGCAGTAGAGGCAAAAGCACTTGCGGCAAAAGAGACCGCACCTAAAAGTAAGAAGTTTCTTCGTTTCATAACAAAAACCTTTGTAAATAATTTACACAAGTATAGAGTCCTAAAGTTCACTAAATGTTTAGCTTTACCTCATCAGTTAGGGTTAGAAGTGCCCTTTATTTAAAAGAGAGCATAAATCTGCTCCCCTTTTGATACTCACTTTGAAGTGAGATTGCTATCTTCATCTCGACACAAAGCTTTTTTACAATCGAGAGTCCAAGACCTAATCCTTTGCTACACTCCATCCCCTGAATCTCACGGTGATGGCGTTCAAAAATTTTAGAGCAATCTTTGATACCAATGCCGTTATCTTGAATGATAAGGGTATTGTTTTGCGTTGTTACCTTTATATGAGGAGAGGGCTGAGAATATTTAATGGCATTAGAGAGGATATTATCGAGAACTCTCTCAAGTGCGTAAAAATCTGCATGAACGCTAAGCGGTTCAAAGTTTATTTCAAAGAGTGTTTCAGGATGGAGTTCTGAAAAGAATTCGATTCTTTTTTGTAACAAATCTACCACATCCACCTCTTCTATCTTTAAGGTAAAAGGCTTATCTAAAAGGAGTTGGAGGTTGTTGTATAAAAAGCGGATGGTTGCGTTGGAAGTCTCAATTCTCTCTATTTTTTTTATGTTTTTTGCATTTTCTACATTTTTTATTAGTGATTCACAATTCATAGCTATTGCCGTCATGGGGGCATTTAAATCGTGCACAATATCTTCTACAATCATATCTACCATTTTACTTGCTTGAAAAATAGGACGAATTGATAAGCGTGCAAGATAATAAGCCACACCAAAAAAAAGAGTAAATCCTGTAGCCATTAACAATAATATCTTTTGAATGAGAGCTTTAACTTTAGTTTGGATGATTTCTTTATCTGCACTGACAATAAATACTTTATCAGGATAAAATTTACTTGCACACGAAATATTGACAAAACCAGTAGTGTCTTCATAAAATTTAGGGTATTGGTAGCGTTTTGCTGGTTCTATATCTATAGAGTACTTTTCAAAGTGTTCAATAACATTACCATCTCTTGAGAGTGATGT
>MNYP01000082.1 GCA_001873135.1 Helicobacteraceae bacterium CG2_30_36_10 | reverse complement strand
GTCGTAAAAGCTAAAAAGAGTGAATTAGAAACTTTGGCTTCGCATTCACACACTGTAATTCACTGTCCAATATCAAACAGACTTTTAGGAAACGGCTCACTCAATATAAAAGCCTTAAATGAGAAAAATATTCCTTGGATAGTAGCCACTGACGGGTTAAGTTCAAACTATAAACTTGACCTGTTTGAGGAGATGAAAGTCTCACTTTTTATGCATAGTGATATGCCTCTTTTAGAATTAGCAACTGCGCTTATAAAAGGGGTGACTGTTAATGCAGCAAGCGCTTTAGGACTCAATACCGGCGAAATAGTCGAGGGTAAAAATGCCGATATGATAGTGTTGGATTTAGACTCAAAACCAACAGATGAATTAGCCGTTCATTTAATACTTCATCGTTATAATATCGCTCAGGTTTATATTAACGGTAACCTAAAAAAGGAAAAATAATGGAATTTATAAAAAAACTCTTCTCGCCAATCACGGCAACACTTAGCTATATTCAAAATCACTTCAAGGCTATGATATTTTTACTCATACTTTTTTTGATTTTTGCACCATCAAGCGAGCAGGACTTAATGCCAAACAATCTTCAACAGATTAACTTAATTGGTCCGATTATGGGAGTAACAGAAGTTCTCGAAGAAATTGAAGATGCAGCTACTAACAGCAATATTAAAGGTGTACTTTTATGTGTCGACTCTCCCGGTGGTGCGGTTGCTCCTTCAGTTGAGATAGCCTATGCTATTAAAAGATTAAAAGCTCTCAAACCGGTAATAGTCTATGCGCAAGGAACAATTGCAAGCGGAAGTTACTACGCCAGCATCTGGGCAAATGAGATTATTGCAAATCCAGGTTCTATGGTGGGAAGCATCGGTGTTGTTATGCAAGGAGCTGATTTGAGCGAACTTATGCAAACTATCGGCATAAAAAGCCAAAGCGTGCAGGCGGGTAAATATAAAAAAGTAGGTACACCCGACAGAGCTTGGGCAGACTATGAAGTCAATGAGCTAAACAAGGTTATACAGGGAACGTATGATATGTTTACTCAGGATGTAGCAAGCGCTAGAGGTCTTGATATCAAAAAACGAGACATCTATGCCAATGCCCATATTTTTACTGCTTCTCAAGCCAAAGATGTTGGTCTGATTGACACTCTCGGAGTCGCTTTCGATGCGCGAGAAAAGCTGGTTCAGCTTAGCGGTGTAAGTAAACCCGCTTGGAATAAAGAAGATAAATTTGATATATGGATAAAAAAACTCTCGGCTACTACGGCCGTTACTCTTCATACCTATTTTCCCTCGATTGTTTTAAGATAAATTTGTACATGCCAATTAATTATTTGGCATGTGCAAATTAAACCTCTTCTACACTCACAACACTTTGTAAATTTTCAAATATTTTTTTTACTCTCTCTTGCCAAAGGGTGCCAAACTCTTTTGACTCATCCGATTTCACATTCCCCTCTTGCATTTTTTGCATTATAAGTTGCATTTTTTGGTTTGGTTTTACAACCGAAGGGTTGTAATGTACGTCAACTTTTTTGCCATTGTCAAGTCTAGTAAATCTGGCTGAGGCATTTATGTTTGCATTAAAAAACATAAGAGAGTGACGGGAAAACTGCCCTTGCAAACCTTTAAAGCCACTTTTATCTGTTGCTCCCGTTATTTGTGAGATAACATTTCCAATCACACCAGCTACCCCATCTTCTAAATCTTCGGCAAATTCTACTTTTATATCCCCGCGGACAGCTCTCTCATTAGGATAAAGAGCTTTTAGTGCCGTGAGTGTAATTATATAAGCGCCTGCAACTGTTGGACAGCTGTGACCTGCTGATTTGACAACATCTAAATAAGAAAACTCATACTCTCCGTTTTCAAATGCACCAAGTGCATTTGAGAGAGGGTCTCTTACTTTAATAACTTCTACCTTATTATAAAAATCCGGATATTTCATATTTTTCCTTTATATTGTTTTTTTATTAATGACTTTCGCACTTATACTAACCTCATCACTCTGTACCTCAAACATATCATCTATGTTTAACAGTGCTATGTCAATGACCTTCGAGTTTTGAGATATTTGTGCAAAACCGCTTTTGACTTTAAACTTTGGATTGTTTGATTCTAGCATCTTTTTTAGATTTAAAACTTGACTTTGCTTAAGAGTGATGGTCGAACTTATGGCATGTGGAAACCTAGCTGAAATATGCTCAAGATCTTTTGAAAAATTTTGAATTTTAAAACTTATATGTTGGTAAAAAGCCTCTTTTAACTGCTTAATCTCTTGCATTTTTTGAGTGAGCTTTTTTTCTATAGAGTGCTGAGAATAAGAACTTACCAAGTGTTCAAGCGACTGTTTTTTAACAAATATTTTTTGAGCCATTATTTGAGAGAATTGACTCTCTAGTGAATCTAAATATTGATAGAGTTCGTTAGTATCGGGTAAAATCATCTCCATAGCAGCACTCGGGGTCGGCGCTCGCAAATCTGCTACAAAATCACTTATCACCCAGTCTATCTCATGTCCCACGCACGAGACAATAGGTGTTTTTGCGTGAAAAATAGCGTTGGCTACAATCTCTTCGTTAAATGCCCACAAATCTTCGATGCTTCCTCCGCCACGTCCTACAACAATGATATCATATTCTTTAGTATCACTCACAATAATAGCATTTTCAATTGAGCGCGCGGCACTCTCGCCTTGGACTAAAACATCATAAATATCAATCTCTAAAAGTCTGTATCTTGAATTTGCCACTCGTAACATATCTTGCAGGGCAGCCGAAGTTGCCGAAGTAATAAGTGCTAAACGCGCGGGAAATTTTGGAAGTTCTTTTTTTCTCGAGGCTTCAAAATAACCCTGTGAAGAGAGCTTTTGTTTTAGCTGCTCATACGCCAAAGCCAAAGCTCCGTGACCGGCAGGCTCAATACTAAAACAGTTTATTTGATACTCTCCGCGAGGTTTGTAAAGAGTAAGTGCCCCGTCTAAGATGACTTTTAAACCCTCTTTAAGTTGAAATTTCAGCTTTGAGGCATTGCCTTTAAACATCACGGCTTTAATGGTTGACCCTGCATCTTTGAGAGTAAAGTAAATATGTCCGCTGTTATGAAAGGTAATGCGAGAGAGTTCTCCCTCAACAAGAACACGAGAAAAACTGGTCTCTAAAAGAGTCTTAATCTGCTCATTTAGTGTTGAAACACTAAGTGTATACATTTAATAGACCTATATTTTGCGTGCTATAAGAAGCGTAGATATATCCATAGAAAAACTTTTAGTGTAAAGTATTTCAAATCCGGCTGCTTCTAACTCATTTTGCAAATTTTGAACGGTGGAGAAATTTCCGATAGAGTTTGGCAGATACTCGTAAGCTTCCAAGTTTTTAGAGATAAAGCCGCCGACTTTTGGGAGTATTTTGTTCATATAGAAGTCCCTGATTTTTCCAATAAATGAGGGATTTTCATTTTTCATAAACTCTAAAATAACAACAAGCCCATTAGGTTTTAAAACTCTGTTAAATTCTTTAAGTGCTGCTTCTCGCTCAACTACATTTCTAATTCCATACGTGATACTCAAAATATCACAAGAGCCTTCTTTTAGAGGAATCTCTGTAGCTTTTGCAATATGATAGTTAAATTTAGGATATTTTTCTCGTGCAACATCAACCATACCAATAGAGGGGTCAACTCCAACAATCTCTGTGATAGCGATACCCGATTTATCAGCACGGTTTCGCCAAAAATCCATCATATCGCCGGTTCCACATGCCACGTCTACTATTTTATCTATAGAGTCTTGTGCATAAAACTTATACGCCAAATCACAAGCCTTTCTTCTCCAGCTCTTGTCCACACCCATGCTCATTACACGATTAGCCGTGTCATATGTCGGCGCAATATCATCAAACATTGATACTATTTTTTCTTGTTTTTGTTCTTTAGCGTGAGAGTTCATAAATTTATATCCTTTTCATCCACATAATTATATCTTCGTCAACTTGGTGTACATTTAAAATCTTTAACTTATCTTCTTTAATCTCAAAGCTATTTTTCCCACCAAATATAGGGGCTTGATAACAGAGATAGTAATCAACTATTTCACGGGTAAGTTCAAACATCTTTGAGCTTCCCTCTACCATGATATTTTTATAATTTTGGCAGGCTTCAAAGTTGTCTGCTATAAGTACTTTTCTATTTTGTACATTAAAAAGAGGAATGGTTCTGTCAAACTCTTTGCCTCTTGAGTGTATCAAAACATCAGGCGCTTTTCCATTTACAAGTCTAGCGTCAAGGGTGGGTCTATCTTCTCTCACTGTATTTCCGCCGATTACAAGCAGATCACAGACATCTCTCATAGCATGAACGTTTTTTCGGGAAGAGAGTGAGCTTATAATTCCGCCGTTTGTTGTGCCATTTAATCTTTGTGCCCATTTAAAAAAAACAAAGTTTTTTTGTTTCCACATGCCAAAGGGTTTGAGTAAATCATCACACTCCTCTTTTAAAACATCACTTACAACTTCCATTCCACATGCCAAAAGTTTCTCCCCTCCACATGCCGCTTCTTCGTTAAAATCACGAGAACCAACATATACTTTTTTAACTCCGAGCTCTGAAATCAAAGATGCACAAGAGGGAGTTTTTCCCTGATGGGAGCAGGGTTCAAGTGTTGTATAGAGTGAAATGTCTTTGAAGATGTTGTTATGATTATTTAAAAGAAAGGTGTGAATATCAGAGGACGCGGTTAAAGTTAAAATAGTATTGTCATTTGTGAGTTTAAAATAAGCACTCTGAAGTGCTAGCACTTCGGCATGTGGAAATCCTGCTTTTTGGTGGGCTTCAACAGCTAAAAGTTCAGAGTGTTTTCCGACAACAGAGCAGCCAACAGCCGGATTTGGATAGGTCAAACCTTGATATTTCCAAGCCTCTTCAAGGGCAAGGTTCATATAAAAGTTAGAATTGACTACCATTATTACTCATTTATTACAAATAAGCGGCAAAGTATATTACCACTCAAAGTAAGTTTTTGCTTTATTTATATTGTTAAATTCTACTTCAACTTCTTCGCCATCAGCATCAAGAAAAATTTTAGAGCCTTCAACTTTTGTTAAAATTCCTTTGTACTTTGCTTTATTCGTACCCAGAATAGATACTTTTTCACCGATAGACATTTTAAACTGGTTAATATTTGAGAGTTTACGCTCAATGCCTGGACTTCCGACTTCTAATCTGTAGTCACCTGAAACAGGCGGAGTAACATCTAGTAATGGGGAGATAAGGTGTGATAACTCAACACAAGCATCCATACTTACACCCTTTTTCTTGCCATCTATAAGTTCATTACAAACTACACTCACTCTATAAATAGTTTCATCATTTTCATTAACAATGCTAACGTCATAAAGTTCCAAGCCAACCGATTTAACAAGTGAACTTATATCGCTTTGTAGTGACATTACTCTTCTCCCTTATCTTTAGCAATCTTTTTGAATAGTTCTTCTATAGACTGAGTTTTCTTTAACTGTTCGTCAAACTCAAAAGTGAACTTTGGACAGCGATACCAACCTTGATCTTTAAGACAATATGTCTCGATAATAGGACGGGCATTTCGTAAGAGTTTTAAATAAGTTTTTTTCTCCTCCTCACTGAACTCAGCCGGATTGATATAAACTTTTGCATCGCTCTTACCGCGAGAACACTTGACTTCTATAATATCTAATTCATGAAGTCTATTGTCGTTGAGAGAACCGAGGGCTTCTGGAATCAACTGCTCGAGAACCGACTCGGTTCTCTTTAATTTTATTTGCGCTTCGTTCACAGAGAAACTTTTTGCTCAACTTTTTTGAATGTTTCAATAACATCGCCAACAATTACATCGTCGTAGCCTTTAATAATAACACCACACTCATAACCATTACCTATCTCTTCAACATCATCTTTAAAGCGTTTAAGTGAAGTAAGCTCACCTTCGTAGGCAACAACGCCATCACGAATAACACGAACTTTACCGCCGCGAACAAGTTTTCCATCAACCACAACACATCCGGCAACTGCACCTTTAGGAGCTTTAAATACATTTCTAACTTCAGCTTGACCTGTATTTTCTTCAGTGTATTTCGGGGCCATCATACCGGTTAACATACCCGTAATATCATCAAGCAGTTGATAAATAATAGAGTAAGTTCTAATATCTACATTTCTTTGTTTAGCAAGGGCTTTCACGCCGCCTGTCGGACGTACATTAAATCCGAGTAAAACACAGTTTTCACTATTAGCAACCAAATCAACATCGCTCTCTGTAATTCCGCCTACGCCCGAAGAGATAACATTTACTTTAACTTCTTCATTTCTAAGTTCATTAAGCGCCGCACTAATTGCTTCAAGTGAGCCGTGAACATCAGTTTTAAGTACAATTTTAAGTGATTTTAGTTTACCCTCGGCAATCATAGATGTCATATCTTCTAAAGTTGATTTAGTACTGCGAGAGAGTTCTCTATGTCTATCATACTCGTGACGTTTCAGTGCATACTCTTTTGCATCTTTGTCATTAGTCATGGCCATCATGATTTCACCGGATGATGGAACTTCATTAAGACCGGCAACAACAGCAGTATGGCTTGGCAATAAGCTCTTGATTTGTTTATTTTGCTCATCAATAAGTGCTTTAACACGACCGTATGAACTACCGCAAACAACATAATCACCAACTTTAAGTGTACCGTTTTGAACAATAACAGTTGCAACCGGTCCACGACCTTTTTCAAGTGAAGATTCAACTACAACAGCCTTAGCCATTGCATTAACATTTGCCTTAAGCTCAAGAACGTCAGCAGTAATAAGAATGTTTTCAAGTAACTCATCAATTCCCATGCCGCTTTTTGCAGAAACAGGAATAAATTCAATATCCCCACCCCAATCAGCCGGTGTCATACCTTGATCAGCCATTTGACCTTTAACCATATCTGGTTGTGCTGTCTCTTTATCCATTTTGTTTAGTGCAACAATTACCGGGGCACCTGAATCTTTTGCAAGTTTTATAACTTCGAGAGTTTGTGGTTTAACACCGTCGTCTGCTGCTACAACTATAACTATAATATCTGTAATATCAGTACCGCGCTGTCTCATTGATGAGAAAGCCGCGTGACCGGGAGTATCTAAGAATGTAATTGCTTTACCGTTTTGCTCAATTGTATAAGCACCGATGTGCTGTGTAATTCCGCCAGCCTCACCTTCAGTGACTTTGGCTTTTCTAATAGCATCTAAAAGTGAAGTTTTACCATGATCAACGTGACCCATTATTGTAATAACAGGAGGTCTCTCAGTAGCTTCTTCATCTATCTCTTCATTTAGGTCATCTTCATAATTAAAAGCATCTTTAGGATCAACAATAGTAACTTCAACATCAAATGTCTCTGATAGAATCTCTATCTCATCATTTCCTAAAAAGTCATTTTTTGTCATCATCAGACCCAAATCAAAAAGAACTTTGATAATATCGGATATAGGTCTGTTGAGTGCTTCTGCAAACTCATAAACACGAATATCTTCAGGTATCTCTACATGCGTTACAATTTCATCTTCTTGAGCGGCTTTTGTGTATTTTTTTCTTGTATCTTTACGAACTTTTCTACCGCGAGGCGCTGCTTTTTTATTGGCATTTCTACCTGCCGGCTTAGGTGGTCTTGGCTTTCTAGCCTCTTCTACTGGCAGCTTTGCTCTCTCTGTTGAATTTAAATCCAATAGTACAACTTGATCGTCCATATCCATAGACACATCACTCATAGCTCCACCAAAAATATCTATTCTAGTGCCTTGTTCTTGCTTTCTGGCATTGCTTGAACTCTGTTTAGCTTTTTTCTTTTGAGCCAATTCTTCTAAAACTTCAGCACTCATCTTTCCATATGAAGAGATTGAGACTTTTTTCTCTGGCAAGTTATACTTTTCTTGAGCTTCTGATTTAACTGCCTCTGGAGGCTTTCTCTTTTTAACAATTTTAAGACCAGATCTTTTTATCTGTTGAACTACCGGTTGAAAAGTTTTTACCTCTTCTTCAACAACTTTCGCATCTTTTACTTTGTCATTTTTTTTAGACTCTACTTCAACTAGCGCATCTTCTCCTACAGTTTTACTGACTGCTGTAATTACTTCCGGAGCAACTACTTCTTCAGATTCTTCAGATGTTTTTTCTTTTTCAACTACAGCTTTAGGAGTTTCACTTTTTGATGAAGAGGGAGCCTTAACTTCTGGTTCTTGTGTTGACGTATCGCCATTCATTATAAAGTTCATTAAACTTTCAGCTTCTTGCATTGTTACTGAACTTTGTGCTGACCTTATTTCTATACCCATTTCTGAAGCTTTTTTAACAACGTCTTTAGAAGCTATTCCTAGCTCTTTTGCAATTTCGTGTACTCTAACTTTCTCTATCATCAGTGATGATCTCCTTTAGTCTATTCGTAAATTTCTCTTTATCGCCACTTCGGCACTGTCTCATTAGTGCTTTTAAAACTTTTTTTTCATCTACAAGGCAATTTTTACATAAATAAAAACTTCTGCCTCTGCCACTGTAAAGTATTAAAGAACTTTCAAGACATTGAAGTCTTTGTAAATTACCCTGAGGATATTTATCTCTGCATGAGGCACACATCCTAGTAGGTACATGAATTTTTTTCGCCATTGTATCTAAAACTTACTTTATTTAATAGAGCTTATCGCTCTATTATTAATCCATCGTTGTCAAAGTCGAGAATTTTAACTGTAAATTCTGGAAATCTTTGAATAAATTTGCTTGCCATTGCCGGTGCATCATCATCATAGGCCATATTAAAAAATGTTGAACCGCTGCCTGAGAGCGTACTCATTAATGCTCCACTTTCATAAGCAACTTTTTGAACGTTAAATAATTCCGGCAGTACCTTCATTCTTGCTTTTTGATGAAATCTATCTCCCGTAGAGAGTCTTAACATCTCCCAGTCTTCATTATAAAAAGAAGCAACAGTCAAAGCAGTATGTGACAAGTTGTATACTGCATTCTCTTTTGAATATGACTTTGGCAATAAAGTTCTTGCTTTGGATGTATTTATAGGTTTGTTTGGTATTACTACAACTGCTTTTAAATAATTTGGCAAATGCTTTTTTTGTGAAAAAACTTTATTTTTTTCAACCGTAGCAACATTAAAACCACCCATTACGGCAGGAGTAATGTTGTCTGGATGTGATTCATATATAAGGGCATGATTTAATATTCTTCTTTTAGAGACTCTAATACCGGCGGCTTCGTGTGCACTAGCGATAGCACTTACAATTACAGCAGATGAACTTCCAAGGCCTCTAGACATAGGGATTTGGTTGTAAAATGTAAATTTAAAATTTTGCTTATTTTCTGTTAGGCGGTTGTAGTGATCATTAAAAATACTTACAAAAAGGTTGTTGCCCTTGAGTCTGGGGTTGTTTTCACCCTCGCCTTTTATACTTACGCTGAAAAATTTTGATGGATGAAAATCTACTTTGTTGCGTAAATCCACCGCTAAACCTAAGGAGTCAAATCCCGGTCCAAGGTTCGCACTAGTTGCCGGCACATTTATTATCATTCTTATAATACCTTTTCATCAAACAGCATCTATACCATAGAGTGGTGTTGATATTTTGCTAAACTCGTTATAATCAAGTACATCTAAAAGAGCAAATCTCATCTTCGGTACCGTTTCTAACTTCTGAGTTTTTATCTCTGAGCGAATTTTAACAAAATATAGCTTTCCAATCGCTTTTATAGGTTGATTATTATTAAAATAAAATGCATCTGTTGCAAAAAGTGGTATATTTTTCAATATACTTATCGATTTTAAAAATATGTACGTTACCTTTATCGCCATAAAACTTCCAGGTCCATTAGTATAAAAAAGATTTTTTACCTCATATTTTTTAAAAATTGATTCAAAAAGCAGAGGTAAAATATCTGAGCTTTTTTCATCACTGATGATAGTGTCAATCAATCGTTTGTTCTCATATACACCAATCTGAATTGGTGAAGATAAAGCGATAAGAAGTATATCTACTTGTTTAAGCATACGCTTTTTCTAACTCTCTTGTTTTTTCGCCTACCAGTTCTATCACTTCATAATTTTCAGGATTTTTTAGAAGTGCCACTGTAAGCTTATGGTTTAAATCATGACTACCGGCAAGGGCCTCATAATTACCGATAAAGTTCATACCTATTAAAGACATATCTCCAATAGCATCGAGTATTTTATGTCTCACGAACTCATCTGGAAACCTCAGTCCTTCAGGATTTAAGATTTTTTTCTCATCTAGAACAATTGCATTTTCCAAAGAGCCACCTAGAGCTAAACCTTTAGAACGAAGGTACTGCACTTCATGTAAAAAGCCAAAAGTTCTAGCTCTTGCAATCTCATTTTTATAACTCTCTTTTGAAAACTTTAAAACATACTCTTGAGTATTAATAACCGGGTGTGGAAATTTGATAGTAAAATCATATTTCAAGTCAGGCGAAGGTGAAAGTTTCACATACTTATCTCCCTCTTGAACAATAACATCTTTTCTAATTCTCATAACTTTCTTAGGGGCATCTTGACTCTGCAAACCTGCTTCATCTAAAAGCATGCAAAAACTTGCACTGCTTCCATCCATGACTGGAATCTCATCTGCATTGACTATTATTCTTAGATTGTCAATTCCATAAGCATATACCGCCGAGAGTATATGCTCAATCGTTGAAATCACATAGCCATCCTTACCAATGACAGTAGCCATTTTTGTATCAACAACATTACTAGGAATTAAAGGGATAGATACATCTACATCGCTGCGGTAAAAGACTATTCCACTATTTGATTCCAATGGTTCTAGTCTTAGTCTTACAGGAGAACCTTTATGAAGACCAATTCCAACCAATTCAACAGGTTTGCTTATAGTTGTTTGATACATTTAATTCCTTTAACTTCGGTTTATTATTTCTTTTGATTTATCAATTACATCTGTAATATTTAATTTAATCCATACTTTATCCATCCATTCGGCTGGACGTACTTCAAGCCCCTGAACTAGAACACCAAAGTGCAAATGGTCACCCATAGCATAGCCACTTTTGCCTGTGTTGGCTATATTAATATTCTTATTTACAAAGTCTCCACGGCTTACATTTACACTTGAACAATGTCCATATAAAGTATAAAGTCCCAAACCGTGATGAAGTATTTGCATATTTCCATAAAGTCCATTAAAGTCAGAGTAGACAACATCTCCGCTATTTTGTGGTCTTATCTCAGCCATAGCAATACTTGCCAAATCTAAACCTAAGTGGTATGACTCACTAATATATTGCCCATCATAAGAGTATTTTCTATGATCACCGAAATTTGCAACTACCTGTGCATTTTTAAGCGGATACATTTTATTTATTTTAAAATCTTTTATCATTACGTCAGATATCTTTGATGTAACTTCATGAATCAATTTTTCATTTTTAGCTCTTACATCTTCATTTATAATTTTAAACTGTTCCAATGAATTCTCAGTACCTTGTGTTTCATCAAACACTTGAGCAAGTTGCGCAATTTTACCTTTTAAAAAGTTCTCACGCAGCTTTATATCTGAAGATCTATAGCTTTTCTCTTTTAGGTATAAAGGAATATAGCTTTTTGTTATATTGCCCGCTTTATCTGTACAAACGACTGTTGCCTTAAAACTATTTTGGGTAACCGGCCATGCAAGCAAAGAGATATAGTAGCCCTCTTTATAAAATGGCTGAACCTTAAAGACTTTATCAAAACTTGTTTGTATATAAATATCTTTTAAATTATCATCCGTTGCCTTAAAAATAACAAGAGCAGCACCGCCTTTTGTGATTTTATAAGAATTGGCGACAATATTTACTTGTGGTTTTGTTTTATCAATTTTTAAATCAAATACCTTAGTTGTACTGTTTCCTTTAAAAAAATTCCATTTGCTTGCATCAGTTGCTTCAACTATTATTTTAATATTCGTCTCTTTCATTGAATAAGCACTTTGTATAGGTTCAAGACTAACAGTGAGAGATTTTAACGGTTCTAACAATTGTTCATAATTTAGCGGCTTTTGCTCATTTGCAGTTTTTAAAGTAACTTTATATGATTGAACGCCGCTGTTGTCATCTATAGTAATTTTCAATGGATCTTTAAGGTTCCAATAATCGTTGCTATGAAGTTCTATGACTGGAACAGCTCTTTCAAACAGTGAAGAGTTATAAAGGTATATAGCTACACCTATAATTGCACTCAACAGTAATAAAACTCCTAGTGACAATCCATTTTTATCTCTTTTCAATTACACATCCTTATAAATTAATTTTAAAATATTTATTTTTTCTTCTTCTAATGTTGTAGCGTTGTGTATTATAAACCCTGCCCGGTTTGTATGACCGCCACCGCCAAATATGGATGCTATTTTAGAAACATCCACTTTGCCCTTAGAACGCAGAGAACCTTTGATACTAAAGTCAGCGTTTTGTTTGAGTAAAAGAGCTACTTCTACACTTGGCAAATAAAGTGACTCTTCCAAAACGCTTTCACAATCTTCTCCTGCTGCTCCACTTGCCTTCATATCGTCGTTTGTAACACAAAAAGTTGCTATTTTTGCATCATGCACCAAAATCATATTTTTGTGCATGATTGCTTTTAGTCTAAATGCTCCAAGAGAGGTGTACTTCATTATAAATTTATTACACAATTTATAATCAGCACCAGAGTCTATTAACTCTTTAACAAGAGCAAAAGTTGTACCATCGACCTCATCAGATATAAAGCCGTCTGAGTCATCTAAAAGTCCGGCGTACAAAGATGTAGCCATCTTTTTATTTATCTTTATTTTATTTGCATTAAATAAATTATAGACGACTTGTGAAGTACTAATACAACTACTGTCTCTTAAGCAAAACTCTCCAAATCTCTCATTAGAGTAATGATGGTCAATATTAATCAAATCACACGCAAACTCTACTCCAAGTCTGCTTTTATTGCCACAATCAAGTGCAATTGCCAAATCGGCAGAAACCGGAAAGGTATCTCTTATTTTCTCACTCCAAGGTAGAAAAAGTAATTTTTTATTTATATTTTTACTTGCACAAAAAAACGAAACCTTTTTATGAAGCGTTAAAAGATAGGTATACATAGCACTGGCACTTCCAAGCGAATCTGCATCAGGATTCAAATGAGCAATGACAACCACATGCTTTGCTTGGCTAATTCTTTGTATAATCTCACTCATCAAACATCTCGTTACTTCTTAATATTTTGTAATTATACAATTATTCTATTTTCTATTCATTTTATAAACATAGGCAAGTACTTCAGCAACGGCTGCAAAAAGTGTTTCAGGAATCGGTTTATCTATATCTACCTCTGCATATAAACTTCTTGCCAATGGCGGGTTTTGGACAATGTGCACGTTGTTTTCTCTTGCAATTCTTTTTATCTGCAGTGCGATATTATCCATTCCCTTGGCAACGACAATTGGGGCATGAGACTTCTCTTCATCATATTTGATGGCTACGGCATAATGGGTTGGATTGGTTATTACAACATCGGCATGTGGAACCTCTGACATCATTCTTTTTCTTGAAGCTTCCATCTGAATTTGGCGAATTTTCCCTTTAATTAGCGGATCCCCTTCCATATTTTTCATTTCATCTTTTATCTCTTGTTTACTCATTTTAAGACCCTCAAAATATTGCTTTCTAACAATAACAATATCTATAACTGCAAAAACAAATATAATCAAAAGCATTACAAGAGCTATAATAATAGCCTTATCTTTAAGCCATACTAGCTGATCTCCTAGACTAAAAAGAGCAACCGTAGGAAGCTCTGTTATAAAATAAAAGAAAAATATAAACCCAACACCTAAAGTAGTGAAAGATTTAAAGGTTATTTTCACCCCTTCTATCAGTTTTTTCATAGAGAAGAGATTTTTTGTACCCTTAATTGGATCTATCTTTTTAAAGTCGGGTATTATTGCTTTTGTTGTAAATAAAAATCCAAATTGAGCCATAGCAGCAATAACACCGGCAACTGCCACAGCAATAGCTAAAGGCAGAATAATAAAAAGAAACTCTCTTATAGTAACTATGGCTATATCAATCATAAAAAGTTTGTCTAAGGGCATTCCAATGAGAGAAAAATAGTATTTAAATAAAAAAACCATATGCTCACTCATAACAGGGAAAAGCATCAAAAGTGCGAGTATGGCTACAAAGAGAGTGATGACTCCGGATGCATCTTGAGATTTGGGGACATTCCCCTCTTTCCTGGCATCT
>MNYP01000110.1 GCA_001873135.1 Helicobacteraceae bacterium CG2_30_36_10 | reverse complement strand
GAACTCAGCAGTGCGATAGAACCGATTGGATTTCTTATTTCATGTGACAAGTGAGCTGCCATTTGACCCATTGTTGCAAGGTTTTCTTTTCTTTTTTGCTCAGTAATATCTGTTGCACTCATCATAATTTTGTCTTCATATGTTGAGCTTTTTACGAGGTATGATTTTTTGTTAAACTGTACCTCGTAGTCATCGTTTTTAGACTCTAAAAGTTCTAAAAGTTCGGACAATGATTTGGCTTGAGAATTTTGTAAAAAAATATCTCCCTCTTCGTTCAAAATCCAAATGGCATTTGGCAAAAACTCAACCACTTTTTCAACCGTATGTTGAAGATGAGAGTAAGAGGCTTTTAACTCTGTAAACTCTTTTTCAACCTTATAAGTCTGCTCTATTAAAAGGTTTAACTCTTCAGGTGTTACCGTTGACATTAATGTGCAAAACCTAAAAGAATTTTATATAAAGAGTAGGCATCATCACTTCCGCAAAGCTCTCGTACAGAGTGCATTCCAAGCGTTGGAACTCCTATATCTATGGTATCTATTCCAAGTTTTGCAGCGGTAATTGGACCGATGGTACTTCCACATGCCATGTCGCTGCGCATAACAAAATTCTGAGTCTTCTCGCCCAAAGACGATGCTACATTCATAAACCTTGAAACAGTTCTGGAGTTTGAAGCATAACGCTGAGAAGCATTTACTTTTATAACTACCCCTTCGTTCATCTTTGGTGCGTGGTTCGCATCATGTTTTGTAGAAAAGTTAGGATGCACGGCATGTGCATTGTCGGCACTTATAAGAACTGAGCTTTGCATAACTTTTACAAACTCTTCGTAATCACCAAACATTCTTTTAAGTGTGTTTTGTAAAAAGCTTCCCGCCGCTCCTGAGGTTGAACCGCTACCGACCTCTTCATGGTCGCTGGCAATAAAAAGCATAGGCGTATCCTCTGAGACACTGCAAATACTTAGCAGTCCAACATAACAACTCAGAAGATTGTCTATTCTAGCCGAAGCTATAAAGTCATCTTTAAGACCAAGGAAAGAGGCTTTTTGGGTGTCATAAAAGCTAAGTTCATGAGCGTAGAGTTCTTTAGCATTTATATTTGCACATGCCACAAGCTGCTCTTTTAAAAACGCATCAAAATCAAAAGCTTCGCTTTCTTCAGTCAAATCAACTTGGCATGTGCAAATAGGATTTATATCTGTATGAGCATTTATGCTTCGCGTATTATTAGCTTCACGGTCAAGATGAATAGCAAGAGAAGGAATAGTTGCAATAGCTTTTTTAACGTCTATCAAAGCATCTTTAATTGTATTGTTTTCATCTAAAAAACTTACTCTACCTGCCAAAGACAAGTCTCTGTCAAACCACGGAGCAAGTAAAATTCCCCCATAAGGCTCAACTCCAAACTTCACAACTCCATGCTCTTTTATAACTGGGTTTGGTTTGAGTTTTAAGTTGGGCGAGTCTGTGTGTGCGCCGATAATCGTATATGCTCTGGCATGTGCAAACGTAAAAGCAATCACCGAAGAGTCGTTTCTGGTTACAAAATATTTCTGCCCCTCTTTGAGTTCCCAAGTGTCACTTTCATCGAGTTTAATAAAACCCGCATTTAGAAGCATGCCCACCATATTTTGTGTCGCATGAAAAGGTGTAGGCGAAGCATCTAGAAAACCTAAAAGTCCATCGTTAAAATCTTGTTTTGTCATTTTTTTCCCTTGTAGTTTTATATTTTATCATACATTCAACTCAATAGCCTCAAACTCATTGTCTGCATTTTTTCTAAATCTGTAGTATTTTATAGACTCCGGTTTTGAGTAAGTAGGCTCCGGTGTTACAAAGACTATGCCGAAGCCTTTTGCATTTGCAAACTCTCTTAGTTTTTCCTGATTGGCGCTATGAAGACGGGAGACCTCATCGACTATAAGAAAAAACGGCGTCGAATCTTCTGTGATAAAAAGCTTCAAAATAGAGATAGCAATAGCGATTTTAAGTAGCATACTTCCGCCCGTTGAACTTTCATTTTTAAGCTGTGAAACCTCTGAAATCTGCTTTCCGTTTTCATTAAACGAGAGACTGAGATCAATAGTATCCTGCAAAGAGATAGAGTTGCCTTTGAGCTCTGACTTAATCTCTTTAAACTTCATCTCCAAACGATTTAACTCTAAAAGTACGCCCTCCTTTTCATAAAAAAGTGAACTTTCATTAAGGAGTGAACTTAGGTTTGAGACATTTATATTTAGCTCATTTAAGAGTTTTGCTATACTTTTTTTGTTCCCAATTTTCGTATCAATTCTGATATTTTTTATCACACCGAAATCAATACTAGAGAGGTTTTTATTTATCTTTGCAACCTGAGAGAAGAACTTATCTTCACTGTCGCTAAAGATGGACATTTTTTGGGGAAGCAGATTGTTTACAAAGTTTGTAAACTTCTTATAACCGCTCTGTTTTACCATCTCCAGCTTTTTGTTTTTAAAGTCAACTATATCTTCTATTTTGTCTAAAATATTTTGAGAGAGAAACAGATGTTCGTCATACTCTTCAAAATTAAAATGAATCTCTATCTCATTTTGCGTATTTTTAAGAGTGTTTATTTTATCGAGTTTGGATTTTAAGTCAATTTTTTTATTTTTAAACTCAAGTAAAACAGCCCTATATTGCTCTATTAACAGATATAAAAATTCATTGCTCTCTTTTGGAGTCACACTCTCAAACTCAAAATGAATAAGCTCAAAATCCTCTGCACCTTTTTTAAGGAGCTTATCTGTTTTCATAAGAGCTTTTTTACTCTCTGTAAGCTCTTCTATCTTATACTCATAATTTTCTATTTTCAACTCAAGGCGTTTTTTAAACTCTGTGTTTTTGAGTTTTATATTTTCTAACTGACTTGACTTGAGTGCGAGTGAATTTATAGCATTTTTTGATTTTTCATACTCACTCAAAAATTCTTTGGCTCTTATGCTTTTAAACAGTTCCTCTTTGTTTAGAGCTATCTCTTCTTCAAGCTCTTTTACTCTCTCATCTTTAGTTATCTTATGCTTATCTGACTCTTTTTGCTCTATTGCTTCACTTATACTCTTTTGCTCCACCCTTAACCAATCACTGAGTACTTTATAATTCTCTAAGAGTTCACTCTCATAATCAAACTTCAACTCTTCTACAAGTTTTGCAACTTTAAGCCTCTGCACTCTTACACCTTTGTAAACTTCACTTATTGCTTCATTGTTATAGTTTATCTCTAAGAGCAGGTTTGCAATGCTTTGCTTGCATTTACCCTCTTTTGCTTTATATGTCTTAGTCGCTTCCTCTCTCTTTACAAGAAGTTCCTCACCAAGTGAGGTTATCTCATTTGTGAGGTTTGCTATCTCTTCATGCAAAATCCTAATATCGTTGCCAAGAAAGGCTATTTGTTCTTCAATCTTTTCTTTGTCGTTTTTATATTTCAGCTCAACTCTGAGCAAAGAGTCCTTATAGCTCTCATTTAAATTCTCTTTTTCTAAGTCAAGTGCTTCTATCTTTGTATTTGCCTCATCTTTTGTAAGAATATGCTTTAGCTTCTCTTTACTCAGCTCTATAGAAAAAACTGAGTCACCTCTTAGGAGTTTAGGTTTTAACTCATCTATGCTCCTATCGAGTAAAGCATCATCTAGTATAGGGTAAAGCACACTCTCCCAGCCATCCACCTCTTCATTTAAAAACTCTTTAAAGGAGTTTGGCTTTGACTCTATCATAGTTTTGTATTTTTGTATCTCTATATCTAACCTGTGAAGCTCATTTTCATAACTGTTTTTATTTGCACTCAGTTCTTTTGCATAAAAGAGTTCTAGCTCTTGCGAGTCATACCTCAGCTTGTTTATAGCTCTCTCTTTACTCTCAATACTGTTTCGTTTATCTCTTATTTCACTCTTTTTGAAATCTTGTTTTTTCTCATAACTCTCACTTAGTTCACGCAGAGTTGTTTTTTGGTTTTGCGATAATGTGTTTAAAATAGCCTCTTCATTCTTTTTGTCCGCTTCAAAATGGGCTATCTCCTCTCTTATGTCACTTACATTAAGCTCGGCTCTGTTTTTTCTAGTCTCAAAGTCAAGTTCCTCTTTTTCTATTGCTTCATTGAGTCTGTTTTTTAGAAACTCTCTTTGGTTGAACTTTTTATCATCGAGTTCCCTGAGCAGCTCTTTATCTCTTTTATACTCAAGAGTTTTTATCTCTTTATTAATGTTCTCAAGTTCATTTTCAAAACCCGACTTTAGTTTTATGTAGCTTTGGTTTAACTCACTTTGATGCTCTAAAATCTCTTCATATTTGTCGGCTCTATCTCTTTGGAGTAAAATATTTTCTTGTGAATACTTCTCTTTTAGTGCACTTAATCTCTGTATCTCCAAAACTAAGCTGTTTGAACTCATTCTAAACTTCTCTTCGCACTTATGCTTTGAATTTACTTTTATCTTATATATCTCTTTTGACTTAGCAAGTTGTCTCTCTATCTCTTTAGATTTAGATTCACTCTGGGTGAGCTCCTGACTCTCTTTTTGCACTCTGTACATTATCGTCTCTTTTAACTCGCCTATATTCTCTTCATACGCCAAAAGAGTCTCTTTAAGATTATACGCACTCTCAATATTGCCTTTTTGTTTTTCAAACTCTTTAAAAAATTTGTATTCAGCCTGAAACTCATATATTTTTTGCAGATACTCTTCATGGTTAAAATCTATAACTTTTTTTTCATAATCAAGTGTAGTCTGTATGGCTTGTTTTATACTTTTTGAATCGATGATGGACTTGTCAATGTTAAATATTTCGTTAAAAAGCCCTATGAAAGTCTCGCTGTTTCGTATGGAGGTAAACTTGAAATCTAAATAGTGTTTGTTGTTCCCATAGATAATCTCTCTATATTCGCTCAGCGACTTCACTGTTTTTTTAAGATACGGCTCTTTTGCATATCTTTTTAATGCATCAAGTTCGTAAAGATTACTCGACTCATCAACCACTCTAGCAAGCTCAAACTTCTGCTTAGAAAAAAGTTTTACTATTTCACCGCCGGCTTTATACATAAAAATAAAAAAATCTTCAAAAACGTAAATCATGTAGGAGTTCGAATATCTAAAGTAATACTCTTTAAAACCCTCTTTATCGCTCGGAATACCAAGCTGGCGTACGTCACCGCTATAAAGGTAATGAATAGCACGAATCACTGTCGTTTTCCCGCTGCCGTTATCGCCTAAAAAGAAGAGGTCTTT
>MNYP01000133.1 GCA_001873135.1 Helicobacteraceae bacterium CG2_30_36_10 | reverse complement strand
GTGAGAATAAAATAAAAGAACTCAAAAAACGGTTTCAACATGAGCTTTTTACCAACATCAAATACACAGGCAAATGCTTTTTACTTTGCAATAGGAACACTCGCTTATAATCTTTTTTTACAATGGGAGAGTGGAATTTATAGTATAGATTTATTTGGTGTTATTTTTGTCATACTACCATTCATTAAAAATATGATACAATCAACCTAATATATATTCAGGTTTGTATCATGAAATTCTTTTTACTGTTCTCTACTTTTATTTTCACTCTTTTTATAGAATTTTAATTTGAAATTATTTTTTATACTCATCTCTTTTACCAATATGCTTTTTTCCTTTCCGGTAAACGAATCAATTTTAAACATTCATGCAACCATGGTTCCAAAAATATCTTTGATGGACTACAACCTGCCGGAGCACACTATCGACAACTCTGTCGTGATAGCTATTTTTTATGACTCTCGCAATCATAAAGATGCTTTGTTTCTAAAAAAGCTTATAGACACAAAATATAATCAAGGTATTGGCTCTTATAAGATAAAAACAAAGCTTGTCCTTTATTCTGATAATTTAGATATCAAGGCGAACGTATACTACTTTTTTCCAACTGATCCTTTGAACATAAGAAGAGGTGTCAAAAGCGCAAATCTTAACCAAGCCATCACTTTCTCATACTCCAAAAAAGAGTTAAAAGAAGGAGTAATGCTCTCTGTGCTAGTGGGCATAAAAGTCAAACCCATACTCAATCTGAAGGTTATAAAATCGAGAAACATTGCATTCTGGCCTGTTTTTTTGAATATTTCTGAAATTTACAAAGATGAAGAGCACAAATAATATGAAAATAAACTTTAATTCAATTATAAGCAAAACACTCACTATCCTTTTTGTCTCCTCAGTTATATATATATTATTTATATCAGTAGGTGCACATAAAATATTCGGTGCTTCTTATAAGAAATTAATAGATGAAAGAATATCAATCACTATACAAGACATCTCTCCCTCTTTGTCGCTTAACCTCAGCTTTTCTTTTACTGAAGCCATACAAGAAATAGGCAATAAAGCAATAGAAAATCCAGACGTATTGCTTGTTAAAATTGAGTCAAAAATACTTGAGAGTCCACTTGTTTTCACAAAAGAGCATAAAAGTATAGATGCATATAAAAACAATGGCGAATTTATCTCCCAGTCAGTTCTTGTAGACCCTTTAACATCAAAACCAATAGGAAAAATGACCTTGGTATACTCCAAAAAAACATATGAACAATTTATGAACAATTTTTATTTATTGTTTTTTTCTGCAACTGTTGGTCTTGTTTTATCTATCTTAACTCTTGCATATTTTTTGTATAAATCCTTAAAACCTCTCACCATATTGGCAACCTCGCTAAGGTCTTTTAACCCAAATAATCCAAAAAAGCTCCTTTTGCACCTAGATTCGAACAATGAAATCTCCTCTATTGTATCCTCTGCTAATGATATGATTAACAATCTTGTAAAATATTTAAATGACACACAAGAGTTGAATAAAGAAATTTCACAAAAACAGTCACACTTAAAAGAGGCACAAAGAATAGCCAATGTTGGAAGTTGGGAGTATGATATAGTCAATGAAACGCTTCTCTTAAGTGATGAAATATATAGAATTTTAGGTCTCAAGAGAAGTGTTGTAATAAGTTGGCAAGATTTTATAGAATTTATATCTTCAAAAGATAGAGAGTTTGTAGTGACTGTATTTAAGGATGCTATGAAAAATGGTTCAAATTTCGATATAAAGTTTTCTTTGTCATTAGAAAATAATCGTATTTTAGATGTTCGCACAAGAGGAAAAGTACGTAAAAAAATCGATGGAAGTGCAAGAATTGCAGCTGTTAGTATGGATATCACTCAAGATAATATCAATAAAAAAATGATTGAAAGGTTGGCATATTATGACTCTTTAACATCGCTTCCAAATAGAGTATTATTAAAAGACAGGGCGCATAAAGCTCTGCAAAATGCACACAGAAACAATCAAAAAGTAGCGATGATATTTTTGGACTTGGATCATTTTAAACTTATAAATGACACTTTAGGCCATACCATCGGAGATAAACTTCTGATTTATGTCTCTAAATTACTTAAGATGCAAATAAGAGAGTCTGATACACTCTCTAGAATTGGTGGCGATGAATTTGTCATACTGTTGCCAGATATACACTCTCAAAAGGATGTAGAGTTTATTGCTGAAAAGATTTTAGAATCGCTTTATGGACAGCATTTTATTGATTCTCATCAGCTCTATATTTCAACAAGTATCGGAATTGCTATCTATCCTGATACTTCTAAAGACATGGATGAGCTTATAACCAATGCTGATACAGCGATGTATGATGCCAAGCAAGATGGAAGAAACAACTATAAAATTTATCAAAAAGCTATGGGAAATCATATCTCAACCCAGATGAAAGTCGAACAAGATTTAAAAAATGCTGTTAACAATAAAAAAGAGCTTGAAGTCTATTATCAGGCAAAAGTTGACTCAAACAGTGGTCAGATTACAGGAGCCGAAGCCCTTGTAAGATGGAATCATCCAGAGCGGGGACTTGTTTTTCCAGATGATTTTATTAGAGTAGCTGAGAGTACCGGGATTATTTTAGAGCTTGGTAATTGGATCATTGAAGAGGCAATTTCTCAAGTCAAAGAGTGGAATAGACTAGGATATAGTAATCTAAAAATTGCTATAAACTTATCTGGCAGACAGTTCCAAGATATGAAGTTAGCCTCATTTGTCGCATCAATGATAAGAAAGTATGAGATTAGTCCATCTCAGTTAGAGTTTGAGATTACTGAAACACTCTCTATGTCCAATGTCCCGGCAACACTTCGTGTTCTCGATGAACTTAAAAATATTGGAGTATCAATCGCAATAGATGATTTTGGAACTGGGTATTCATCACTTTCGTATCTTAAGCAATTTCCTATTAATACTCTTAAAATAGACAAATCATTTGTTATGGATATGATAGACGACGAGGGGGATAAGGTGATTGTTCAGACTATAATCTCGATGGCACACTTTCTTGGATTTAAAACAGTAGCTGAGGGAGTTGAGAGTTTGGAGCATATAAACTTACTTCGTAATATGGGCTGTGACGAACTCCAAGGCTACTACTACTCTAAAGCTGTAACCAAACATGCGTTCACTCTTCTTTTAGAAACATAAGGCTTAAAACACTCTTATGTTCTTTTGAGAAGCCTAGTGAACAGACTATGTACTAAAACAGCAACAGTGCCTATAAGCAATCCCGTGCATAAATCTATAAGTATATTTGGCAGACCAGATAAGACCTCGTGTATCTGATGTATATTATGTGTAAAAATTCCGCCGGCTACAAGAATCATTGCCAATGTCCCTATAACTGTTAAAAATCTTATGACTTTTGGTAGGGCACGCACAAGCAGTTCACCTGACTTCTTTAAAAAATTATTTTCATCTTTAGCGATTTGAATTAACTTAAATCCAAAATCGTCCATTCTTACCAGCAGTGCTACAACCCCGTAAACACCTATGGTAGCGATGATTGCGACAAAGCTCACTACTATTATTTGTACAAGGAGCGATTTGTCTAACACCGTTCCGAGTGCTATTATGATTATCTCTATTGATAAAATAAAATCCGTAACTATTGCCGACTTTATTTTTGTTTTTTCTATTTCTAGAATCTCCTCTTCGGAGAGTTTAGCTACACTCTCTTGCTTTATTTGTTCATGAACAACGAAGTAGTCAAAAATTTTCTCTGCACCTTCATATGCCAGGTAAATTCCGCCCAACATTAAAATAGGTACAATACTCCATGGAGCAAAAGCACTGAGCAAAAAGGCTATTGGCAATATAATAAATTTATTTCTAAATGAACCTTTGGTTATTGCCCATAATACCGGGAGTTCACGTGAAGTTGCAAAGCCTGAGGCTTTTTGCGCATTCACTGCCAAGTCATCACCCAAGATACCCGCCGTTTTTTTTGCTGCAATTTTGCTCATAGCCGCCGCATCGTCTAAAAGTGCGGCTATATCATCAAATACTGCGAAAAATCCCACTGCCATTTTATTTCTCTTTTTTTAAAATTTATATGTTAAAATTTAACTAGCTCGTACTTGCTGATGAACCCACTGCATAGCTTTAAAAACTGCTTTTGCTTCCATATCAAACTGGCAGACTACCTGTCGCTCTGATGTAGCTATATTATAGACTTCGCACCTGCCTTGATTGTTATCAATACAACTTTTTAAAAGATATCCATGCTTTTGAGACCATACTTTGCATTTTGTGCTTAAGCAATCAATATCAATACAAGCCTCTTTATTAGTAACTCTTCTATCTTAGTATTATTTTTTGGAGTTGAGTCTTGACTGATATTCTTGTGGATGTTTACAAACAGGACAATTTTTTAAAGCCTTCTTACCATAGTGGACATGTCCGCACACTTCACATATCCAAGCTTCTTCTTCGTTTTCACTTACAAACTCTTCACCAGATTCAAGTCTGTTTAAAAGCATTTGGAACATTTTTTCATGCTCTATTTCCACTTTCCCAATTCCATTAAAAAGTGTGGCTGCTTCTTTGTAACCCTCTTCTTTTGCAATAGCTGCAAAGTCTGGGTACATAGTTGTATTTTCATAATTCTCGCCGTCTATTGCGGATTGAAGATTTGCTTTAGTGTCGCCAAAATTGTTTTCGCTACCGCTTGCCATTGTGTTGTTCAGTGACAATTCCATTTTTGCATGATGCTTTTCATTATTTGCAGCTCTTTGAAAATGTTCTGCAATATCTCTGTAACCCTCTTTTTGAGCTACTTTAGCAAAATACTCATATTTATTTCTTGCCTGAGATTCACCTGCGAATGCTTTCATCAAATTTACCATAGTTAGATTTTTAGTAATCATCTCCATTGGCTCTGCACAACAGTGAAGCTCTCCACCGCCGACATGCTGTACTTCCACGATATTTCCACATTTACTGCATTTGTATGACTCATATTGTCTCACAATCAATTCCTTGTATTAAATTACAAAATTGTACTATAAGCTAACTAAAAGGATAATTATTGTCCTTTAGTGTATAATTGCATTATGAATAATTATACACGTATACTAAGAGAGCATAATTTAAAAGCAACTCCGCAAAGATTAGCTATGGCTAATGTGTTGCATGTGGATGGTCACATAAGCATAGAATCTCTTTATGCGGTAATGATTGAGAAGTTCACTTCTATATCATTGGCAACAATTTACAAAAATATAAATTTAATGGTTGAAAACTCTTTTATACAAGAAGTTAAAATTCCACATGCCAAGTCAGTCTATGAACTAACAAAAGATACTCACTCGCATATCGTTTGTGAAAAATGCGGTAAGGTCAATGATGTAAGCTTAGATTTGAGTACTATTATCGACAATGCAACAAAGCAAAGCAACTTTAAAATAGACAAAACAGATTTAGTTTTATCCGGAGTGTGTAAAGGCTGTCAGTAAGTAATGCGGCATGTGGAAATATTTCCACATGCCATCTTCAAAATTATACGCTAAATATAAAAACTTTTAATTGCCACTCAGCACTATTTTTGTATAATCGCGTATATTTTTCCAAAAAGGAATACCATGCGTGGTTATAAGATTTTTGCTGGTTCGGCTAGTGTTGATTTTGCAAAGGAGATATGTCAGATTTTAGATGTGCCCTTGGCTAATGCAGATACTAAAAGATTTAGTGATGGTGAAATCTCAGTTCAAATTGCTGAGAGTGTTCGAGGACGTGATGTATTTATTGTTCAAAGTACCGGGGCTCCATCAAATGACAATCTAATGGAACTTTTAATTATGACAGATGCGCTTCGTCGCTCATCTGCAGATAGTATTACGGCTGTTGTACCTTATTTTGGCTATGCAAGACAAGATAGAAAAGCTGCTCCTCGTGTACCTATTACAGCGAGACTTGTTGCCGATATGTATCAAACAGCCGGAATAGACAGAGTTGTAACCATCGACCTTCATGCCGGACAAATTCAAGGATTTTTTAATATCCCTGTAGACAATCTTTATGGTTCGGTTACCTTTGAGCATTACATCAAAAGTAAAAATCTTAAAAACCCGATTATCGCTTCTCCAGATATTGGCGGTGTTACACGTGCGCGTTATTTTGCACAGAGAATGGGTTTAGAGATGGTTATAGTCGACAAACGTCGTGAAAAAGCTAACGAGAGTGAAGTTATGAATATCATCGGTGATGTTGCAGGGTATGATGTAATCATGATTGATGACATGGTTGATACTGCAGGAACTATGGTAAAAGCCGCAACTGCTCTTAAAAACAAAGGTGCAACTTCAGTTATGGCATGTGCTACTCACGGTGTTTTAAGCGGAAAGGCTTACGAAAATTTAGCAAATGGCGAGTTAGATGAGTTAATTATCACAAATACGCTCGAGACAAAACCTCACGATAAAATAAAAGTCTTAACTGTTGCACCGCTTTTTGCAGAAGTAATTCGTCGTGTTTACCACAACGAAAGTGTAAACTCTCTTTTTGCATAATACGAGGGAATTCATTGAAAAACATTAGAAATTTTTCTATTATTGCTCACATCGACCATGGAAAAAGTACTTTGGCGGACCGTATTATTCAAGAGTGCGGTTCAGTTACACAAAGAGAAATGAAAACACAGATGATGGACACTATGGACATTGAGCAAGAACGTGGAATCACCATCAAAGCTCAAAGTGTTCGACTTGATTATGTTAAAGACGGGAAACACTACATACTCAACCTCATCGATACTCCGGGGCATGTGGATTTCTCTTATGAAGTGAGCAAATCACTCGCTTCAAGTGACGGTGCCCTGCTTATAGTTGACGCGGCGCAGGGTGTTGAAGCACAAACTATTGCAAATGTTTATATGGCAATGGAGAATAATTTAGAGCTTATTCCGGTTATAAATAAAATCGATTTACCTGCTGCAGACCCAGTAAAAGTTGCAGAAGAGATTGAGACGAGTATCGGCATAGATGCGACTGATGCCTGTTTAGTTTCGGCAAAAACAGGTGTTGGCATACGCGCACTTATTGATGCAATTGTAGACAGAATTCCCTGCCCTATCGGAAACCCTGAGGCAACTACAAAAGCGATTATTTATGACTCATGGTTTGACCAATACCTTGGAGCTTTAGCACTTGTTCGAGTTTTTGACGGCAAGATTACAAAAGGTCAAAATATCCAGCTTATGAGCAATTTAGAAGAGCACCATATTCTTGATTTAATGTATCCGCATCCACTCAAACGTATTAAAACAGACGTTATTGAGTGTGGCGAGATAGGCATTGTTGTTCTTGGGCTCAAAGAGGTTAGTGTCATTAATGTTGGTGATACCATCACAGATGCTAAGAATCCTACGCTCGAGCCTGTTGGAAGGTATGAACCGGCTAAACCTTTTGTTTTTGCCGGTATATACCCGATTGACACCGATGATTTTGAAGCTTTGCGTGATGCACTTAATAAACTGAGACTAAACGATAGTTCTCTCTCGTATGAGCCTGAGACTTCTCTGGCTCTTGGTTTTGGCTTTCGTGTCGGATTTCTAGGCATGCTCCATATGGAAGTTGTCAAAGAGAGACTTGAGCGTGAGTTTAACCTTGATTTAATCGCTTCTGCACCATCCGTTATCTATCAAGTATATTTGAACAATGGGGATAAAATTGATGTTCATAACCCTTCAGAGCTTCCCGAAGTTAATCGTATAGATAGAATTGAAGAGCCTTATGTCAAAGCTACTGTTATTACTCCAACTGAATATCTCGGAAATATTATAACTCTCTTAATCAACAAGCGCGGCATGCAAACAAAAATGACCTACCTTAATGAAGAGAGAGTTATGCTTGAATACGAAGTCCCTATGAACGAAATAGTAATGGACTTTTATGACACCTTAAAGTCTATCTCTAAAGGTTACGCCTCTTTTGATTATGAGCCTTTAGATTTTAGAGTTGGGGACCTAGTTAAACTTGATATTAAGGTAGCCGGCGAGTCTGTAGATGCTCTGAGCATTGTTGTTCCTCGAAATCAAGCCTTGTCCCGTGGTCGTATTTTAGTTAAAAACATGAAAGAGACAATCCCTCGTCAACTTTTTGAAGTAGCTGTTCAAGCCTCTTTAGGTTCTCAGGTTATCGCACGTGAAACCGTAAAGTCTATGGGTAAAAATGTTACTGCCAAGTGTTACGGCGGAGATATTACTCGTAAAAGAAAGCTCCTTGAGAAGCAAAAAGCCGGTAAAAAAAGAATGAAGTCTATAGGAAAAGTACAGCTCCCAAGTGAAGCGTTTATGTCTGTCTTGAAAATGGACTAGTAGCGTAAACTATGAGATGCCTGCTGTGTGAGAGTTTGTCTTTCACACATATATGTCAAGCCTGCCAAGATATTTTTCTCACTCCCTCTATCTACAAACGAAAAATCTTTACCAATATTGAAGTAATCTCATTTTACAAATACAAAGATATAAAAAATCTACTTCACACAAAACACACTGATTTAGGGTATTATATATACTCCATTTTAGCCAAAAACAGTTTTACGAAATTTGCCGATGTGTTCGAGTTTCCACATGCCATAACTTCCATAGCTATTGATGATAAAACCAAGAGCGGTTATGCCCACACGGCTATTCTCAACTATGCGCTTAAGAGTAAGAATATCAAACCGCTTCACAGCAAACTAAGAGCACAAAACAGTGTCTCTTATTCCGGCAAGAGCAAAGAGTTTAGACTCTTTAATCCAAGAGAATTTCAGCTCAAAGAGTTTCAAGGACAAGAGGTGATTTTAGTTGATGATATTATCACAACAGGCTCAACTTTGACTCAGGCGATACAAACTATGCAAAGAGAGAGAAAAAAAGTTCTCTTTTGCCTCACTCTCGCCGATGTAAGTTTGAAATAAATCAACTGACTAAAGAAAACCTTTTAAAAATTTAACTGCCTCTTTTTGTATAGCTTCGCCTGCTTTGCTTTTCATAAACTTTTCTAAATCTACTGCAACTTTAGGAGAAGAAACATTACCTTTTAGCGTAACTGCTACGGGACTTTTGTTCGCTACAATAGTTATTTTTGAATCAATTTGTTTTGTTTTAGAGTTTAGTTTAGTCTTCTTTGTTTTTATGGCAGAAGTGTTTGACTTTAAGTCCAGTGAGGCAACAATATTTTCTTTATTTATATCTGCACTTACATCACCTTTAAAAGTCTCAACATATAAATCAACTCCCGCATATTGTTTTATAAGTGAAAGAACCTGATTCTGGGTAAACTTTCCATCAACTAACTTTCCAACCATTTTCCCTTTTTGTTGCACTAAATTATAATCTACTTTTGCATCAAGTGAAGCCTTGAAAATTTCAGGATAAATTAGCATATGCAAAGCTTCTAAAGTCTGTATAGCTTTTATATCTGCATGAAAGTCATCATTATGAAGTTTGGCTTCTATATTTCCGCCAACAACTTTTGAGTGAATAGTTAAGTCTAAATCTTTTGCTTTTTTTAGTTCCCCATTAACTGCAATAGAGCCTTTCATGTGCTGCTCAGTAGCAAAAAACAACTTATCCAAATTAGGAATTGTTGCCAAATAATCACTTACTAATGAACCATCTTTAATATTAAATTTTGCCTGTTTTATATCAAAGTCAGCAAGAGAAGACTCAAGGTTAACTTTTGTGTCAACTAAATTTCCATTTAACTTTGTTCTTGTTTGAAGATTAAACGCCGTATAAGGCATAGGTGTTGTAAACTCATACGCCTTTGTCATGTATGGCGAATTTAATAGACCATCTTTTATACTAGAGACAACTTCCCCTTTTAACTTGCCAGTTTTCGCATCACTTATATCAACATCTAAATTAAAAGTCCCAGTTGCATAACTAGGCTGTTTTACCATATACAAAAGTCTCTCAAGTTTTAAATTTTTAATATTTAATGTAACTTTATCCGGAGCAAAATCTTTTAGTGTCGCCGTAAATGAAGTCTCTGAATAGGCAACGTCACTTTTTCCATCAACAATTAGTTCTTCTTTACTCCCTTTTACATTTCCCTTTAGTGTAAATGAACCTCTGACATCAGCACCGGTTATAGGTTTTAAAACCGCCAGCTCTTGTATATCTACGCTATACTTTATATCAGTTTTTAAAGGAGTTGGAACAACATTACCCGAAGTTGCTATGTTAGCAAGATTTGAACTTAATATATATGTATAGTCAACATCATCACCTTTTAGCTTAGCATCGAGTTTCATACTAAAATCTGTACGAGGGATATTAACAGCAAACTCTTTTAGCATAAGGGCTGCATCTAACTTACCTTTGTTTGTTTGTAATAAAACAGTTCCGTCCATGGCATGTGGAGTTATATTTTTAAAATTAACATCAAGATCGACTTCTGCATTTGCATAAGCTTTTTGTCCACCAAGATATAAAAGTGAAGCTAAATCTGCCTCTTTAACTTTGGCTATTATAGAAGTAGGATTGAACTCTGTAAGTTCAACATGATACGTTGTATTTCCCCTTGCAACATCACTTTTTCCATCAACTGTTATAAATGCCGGATTTCCTTTTACTGTTCCATCAGTGTGAAATACTCCCTGTATTGGGGCATTTGTTAAAGCCTTCAAGGTCTGAAGTTTGTCCATATTTATTCTATAAGCCACATTAAATGTTTGAGAAAAAAGAGAATAATTTCCATTTATATACATAATGTTATCTTTATCTACTTCTACAACTATCTCAAAACTACTCATATTTAAGGAAAATGTACTAAGTTTACTCTCTAGTTTAGTGAAGTGTATAATTTTTTCTTCGATTATTGGTTGCACTATTGAGTTACCCAGAGATGTAAAAGCAAGAACATATACCACTCCAACAACACTTGCTACAATTCCACCAATCCATGCTAAATACTTCATATACTGCTCCATACAATTATTTGTATAATAATACTAGAAGTATCTTTAAATCTGTTTTGATTCCTATTTTAGGGGAACAATTAAACTTGACAAAAGAAGACTAAACTATACTTACAAAATAAGCTAAAGTACTACTTGACATTGTTACGCTCAATATGTATAATGTCCCTATCTTTTTAAAATAAGGAGTCAATAAAAAATTATGTCTAAAGAAGAATTAGAAAACGAACCTCCAATAAATGAAGAGGAAAATTTAGAAATACTAAGCGAAGAAGCTGAGGCAGATACAGTAGCTGTAGATAATGAGCTTGACCTTTTACAAGAAGAGCTTGTAGCTTTAAAAGATAAGTATGCACGCGTCCATGCTGATTTTGATAATATCAAAAAAAGACTTGAGCGTGAGAAGTATACAGCGGTAGAGTATTCAAATGAGAAGTTTGCAAAAGATATGATTCCGGTTATGGATTCACTTCAAATGGCACTTTCATCTGCAGCAAATGTAGCAGATCCGCAAGAGCACTATGAAAAACTTAAAGAGGGCATAGAACTTACACTCAAGCAGTTGACAAGTTCACTCGAAAAACACGGGGTTGCTATGGTCTCCCATGATGAACCGTTTGATCCAAACATTCATAATGCTATACAGAGTGTGGAAAGTGAAACGGTTGAGAGCGGTCAAATTGTTCAAACATTTCAAACAGGTTATAAATATAAAGAGAGACCACTGCGTGAGGCAATGGTAGTAGTAGCGAAATAATTCGTCAATAATAAAAATTAAATAAATAATCAAAATATAATTTGACACGAAAGTGTCAAACTTTAGTCGCCACAGCGGCGCAAGCGGAGTAAAAGGAACACGTTCATTTTACGGACTAATAAATGGAGCGAATGAATTTGCTTCATTTTATGAAATAAAATTAAGGAAATTATAATGAGTAAAGTAATAGGTATAGATTTAGGAACAACAAATTCATGTGTAGCAGTGTATGAGGGCGGTGAGGCAAAAATCATCCCAAATAAAGAGGGTAAAAACACAACACCTTCAGTAGTTGCATTCACAGATAAAGGTGAAGTTTTAGTAGGAGATCCTGCAAAACGTCAAGCAATCACAAATCCAAACAAGACTATCTCTTCAATCAAAAGAATTATGGGTCTTATGATGAATGAAGAGAATGCTAAAGCGGCACATGACAAAGTAACTTACAATATCGTAGACAAAGATGGAATGGCAGCTGTTGATGTAGCCGGTAAAGTCTACACTCCACAAGAGATTTCTGCAAAAATTCTTACAAAACTAAAAGAAGATGCAGAGAGTTATTTAGGTTCGAAAGTAACCGATGCTGTAATTACAGTTCCGGCATATTTTAATGACTCACAAAGAAAAGCAACAAAAGATGCAGGTACAATCGCCGGTCTTAACGTTCTTCGCATTATCAATGAGCCAACTGCTTCTGCCCTTGCCTATGGTTTAGAGAGTAAAGCTGAAGAAAATGTACTTGTGTATGACCTTGGTGGCGGAACATTTGACGTTACTGTTTTAGAGATTTCAGACGGTACATTTGAAGTTCTTTCAACTGATGGTAATGCATTTTTAGGCGGAGATGACTTTGACAACAAAATCGTTGACTACCTCAATACTGAATTTAAAAATACTCACGGTATTGATCTTAAAAATGACAAAATGGCACTACAACGTCTTAAAGATGCTGCAGAAAATGCTAAAAAAGAGCTTTCAAGTTCAAGCGAAACTGAAATCAACTTACCGTTTATCACAATGACAGAAGCTGGACCTCAACACTTAGTAATCAAACTTACTCGTGCTAAATTTGAGGGGATGATAGAATCTTTAATAAAAGAGACAATTGACCATATTAAAACAGCTATGAAAGAATCGGGTTTAAACAACGACCAAATCAAAGAGATTATCATGGTTGGTGGTTCAATTCGTGTTCCTTTGGCACAAAAATTGGTTTCTGAGTACTTTGGCGGCAAAACACTGAACAAAAGCGTAAACCCAGACGAAGTTGTTGCTGCCGGTGCTGCTATTCAAGGTGGTGTATTACGTGGAGATGTTAAAGATGTACTTCTTTTAGATGTAACTCCTTTATCTCTTGGTATTGAGACTTTAGGCGGTGTTGCGACTAAAATTATCGAAAAAGGGACAACAATCCCAGTTAAAAAATCTCAAGTTTTCTCAACTGCAGAGGACAACCAACCGGCTGTATCTATCTCAGTTGTTCAAGGTGAGCGAGAGTTTGCTAAAGACAACAAATCTTTAGGTCTGTTTGAACTAGGAAACATTGCAGCAGCACCAAGAGGTGTTCCTCAAATCGAAGTTACTTTTGACATCGATGCAAACGGTATTTTAACTGTAAGCTCAACTGACAAAGGTACAGGCAAATCTCAATCAATCACAATTTCTGGCTCGTCAGGACTAAGTGAAGAAGAGATTAACAAAATGGTTCAAGATGCTGAAGCACACAAAGCGGAAGATTCAAAAAGAAAAGAGTTAGTTGAACTTAAAAATCAGGCAGATGCTCTTATTGCTCAAACTGAAAAATCTTTAGTTGAAATGTCTGACAAAATAGAAGCGCAAGAAAAAACAAAAATTGAAACTGCTATAAGTGAATTAAAAGAGACTCTCAAAGATGAGAACTCTACTAAAGAGCAAATTGAAGCTAAAGTAAAAACTTTAACAGAAGCGAGCCATAAAATGGCAGAGCAAATGTACAAAAAAGAAGAAGGTGCTCCAAGCGGAGAAGCAGATGCTAAAAAGAAAAAAGAAGAAGATGACGTAATAGACGCAGAAATCGAGTAAAAAGTTCGAGCATCTAGATCTCTGCGACGTAATCGATGCTGAGATAGAGTAAAAATACTTCCTCCACTATTTCCACATGCCAAGCTTGGCATGTGGAAATCTATTTATAATATTTAAAATCTTCCTGCGCTTTTTTTCTGGCACCGTTAAAATCCATAATCAATCCACCATTTATAGAATTAAATTTTTTTGCGTCTTCCTCTTTTAAAAATGCATATTTACTAACCCTACTCATAGTCCCTCGTTTTTTACTGCCCACAACATAATAAGCGTCAGCGACATTAATAAACCCAAGCGATGCCACATCTACTACCTTTGGATTTTTAAGAGTAATGCCCTGTCCTAAATGGTCTTCAAAACAGTGAAGAGAACAGTACTGATATTTTTTATTTCCATACGTAGCACTATGGTTTGTTTTGTAATGTTTCACTAAATCCATACCGCACATATAACAGGTATTTTTCTCATATGCATCTTGCACTAAAGTAGCAAGTTCCGGAGTGACTGTTTGAAACATACTTGACTCAGCATGAGGACTTTTTCCTGCTGTACATCCTATAAACAACAAACTCATAACCATTACACTTAATAATTTCAACATTACTTGCCTTTATTTTTTTACATCTTATCTATAAATACTTACATAAGTGGTAAAATACTAAAAATTATTATTGGATTACAATGAAGAAAGAGAGAAACATCACACAAAAACTAAAACATTATGCAAAAGAGATAGTTTTATT
>MNYP01000034.1 GCA_001873135.1 Helicobacteraceae bacterium CG2_30_36_10 | reverse complement strand
GTATAAACTCTTTATAAAGTGTATTCATCCAAGTGACACCCAAAAAGTAGATAATGCCTGGAAGTCGGCATTGCAGGGAGAAGATTAGAACATTGAACACCGTGTTTTAGTAAACAATGAACTAAAATGGGTAAGAGAACATGCAAAACTAGAAGTGGACTATGCAGGAAAACTTCTTGCAGGTATTGGAACGGTACAAGATATAACAGAGCAAAAACTCTACGAAACAAAACTTGAAATACTTGCAAATTATGACTCTTTGACGGGACTAGCAAATCGTACATTTCTGATCTCCAATTTGCAAAATTCTATTGAACATGCCAAAAGAAATAAAACAAAGATAGCACTGATAATATTTGATTTAGACCATTTTAAAGATATAAATAACAGTTATGGACATAATCTTGGAGATGAGTTGTTGCAGCATATCGCGAAGCGTTTTACAAAGCGTCTGAGAGGGAGTGATTTTATAAGCCGTATTGGCGGTGATGAATTTGCTGTTGTAGTGGAAACTTTAGCTCAGGCAGAAGATGCAGGACGCCTCGCTCAGGAGATTATTGATTCCCTCTCTTTAGAGTTTATTTTGTCAGGCGGAGCATCTATGCATGTGGGTGTAAGTGCCGGTATTGCAATCTACCCAAATGATGGGCAAAACTCCTCAGATATTTTACAAAATGCAGATGCCGCACTCAATAAATCAAAGGGAAGCGAAAGAGGAACCTACACTTACTATACAGATGAACTCACAAAGCTCGCACGTGTTCGTGTAGAGTGTGAAAATGATTTACGCCGTGCGATTGAGAGAGATGAATTTGAAGTATATTACCAGCCACAGGTACATATAGTCTCTGGCAGAATTATCGGCGCTGAGGCTTTGGTACGTTGGAATCATCCCAAAAAAGGAGTTGTCTCTCCTCTGGACTTTATCCCTATTGCCGAAGAGTTCGGTTTCATTAGTGCTATTGGGGAGTGGGTTTTGAATGAAACCTGCCGACAAGGGAAGGTGTGGCTCGACAAAGGGCATAGACTTATTCTGGCGGTGAACCTCTCTGCACATCAAATTCGTTATCAAAATATACCGCTTATGGTAGATAAAGCTTTGGCAAAAAGTAGATATCCCGCTTCTCGTTTAGAGTTAGAGATTACGGAGAGCGCTTTGATGCAAAGAGAAGAGGAGGTTGTTGAGATGCTTCATGTCCTTAGAGCAAAAGGGATTCGTCTGGCGATAGACGATTTTGGTACGGGCTACTCCTCTTTGAGTTATCTAAAACGCTTTCCTATTGATGTGCTTAAAATTGACAAAAGTTTTGTTGATGATATTCCTTATGATGCGGATGATGTTGCAATTGTAACTGCCATTATTGCGATGGCTCATGCACTTGGATTTCAGGTACTGGCTGAGGGAACGGAGAGAGCCGAGCAGATAGAATTTTTAAGAGAAAAAGGGTGCACGATGTATCAGGGTTATTTTAAAAGTAAGCCCGTTCCTGCGGCTGAGTTTGAAAAACTTTTAGTATAATCACTCCGCAAAATCTCCCCGTTGTTTTTTCTGCTCTGTAAGAAAAATATTTATCTTTTTTGCAGCAGGTGCATTCATCACAAAACTCAATCTTCTCTTCTTTAATTCCACATGCCAAGAGTTGAGTTTTTATAATCTTGTTGATATCAAGATAATAACGTTTATCTTTTTTTTGCACGGCATACTCTAGTTGCAGTGCTTTGGCTTCTTCGTAAATTTCACCGCCTACTTCATAGCAGCAGACGCCGATATTTGCTCCAATGCTTACAGATATATCTTCTGGTTTTGAGTCAAATCCACATGCCATACGCTCACAAACATTTCCAACTATATTTTTAAATGTGCCTTCTCTTCCGGCATGGGCAACTGCTATAACTTTTTGTCTTTGATCATAAAAAAGCAGGGGAGCGCAGTCTGCAGCCATAACCATAAGCGGAGTATCTGCTTTATCTGTTATAAGTGCATCACAAGATCTTGGCACCCCAAGAGTATTTGTCGCTTCGCTCGGGCACATGAGGAAATTGTCCTCGTCATTGACAATATGAACCAAGTTGGAGTGAATTTGCTTCATATAAATAAGAGACTCTTTTTTATATCCGAGCTCTTTTGCTAAACGCTCATGGTTCATTTGCACATGCCGAGGGTTATCATTTACATGAAAAGCCAGATTGCCACTATGCCTTGTAGTAAATGCATGTGTAACATTAGATGCAGAGTTTAATAGTTTACTATGATAAAATTTCATATAATAATTATAACAAAATTAAAGGCTGTTTTTGAGTAAATTAAGCATCTATCCTGTAACTCTTAATGGTGAGAGTATTGAGGCAAAAAGAGAAGAGATAAGAGAATATTTTCATAACACGTATGACCTTTTTGAAAAAATATTTGAAGTTTTAAAAAGTGATGAGGTCTTTTATAAGATGTCAGAACCAACCCGTCATCCTATGATTTTTTATTTTGGGCATACTGCAACTTTTTTTGTAAATAAACTCATCAATATGAAAATAATAGACAAAAGAGTGGACCCTGATTTTGAGTCCATCTTTGCAGTGGGTGTTGATGAAATGTCTTGGGATGATATGGACGATGCAAACTATAAGTGGCCGAGCGTCAGTGAAGTTAGAGAGTATAGAAGCAAAGTTCGGACTTTTATTGACAACATGATAAGCGATATTGCACTAACTTTGCCGATAGCTGACGACTCTGCGATGTGGGTAATACTCATGGGAATTGAGCATGAACGCATTCATATAGAAACTTCTTTGGTTTTGCACCGTCAAATGCCCATAGAGTTTGTACAAGAAGTTGCAAAATTTAACATCTGTAGAGACTCAGGCAACGCACCAGTGAATGAGATGATGCCAATACCCTCTGGGCATGTGGAACTAGGAAAAGAGAAGTCGCATAATCTTTACGGCTGGGATAATGAATACGGAAAATACTCGCAAGATGTAGCTGCATTTCAAGCCTCAAAATTTTTAGTAAGCAACGGCGAGTTTATGGAGTTTGTGCAAAGTGGTGGCTATGAAAATAAAGAGTATTGGGACGAAGAGGGCAAAAAGTTTTTAGCAATAAGAGGGGCCGTGCACCCGACATTCTGGCATGTGGAAAATGAAATATATAGCTACAGAACCCTTAGTTCAATAATCCACATGCCAATGAACTGGCCGGTGGATGTTAACGCTCTTGAAGCTGAGGCATTTTGCAGATATAAAAGCCAAAAAGAAGGCGTGACTTATAGCCTTCCAAGCGAAGCTGAATATGCTTCTTTGTATGCGTATGCAAAACTCAAAGATATACCGGATTTCGATGAGAGCCTTGCAAATCAAAACCTGACACATTTCAGCGCATGCCCGGTGGATAGGTATAATTTTAACGGTATTTATGATGTTGTGGGCAATGTTTGGCAGTGGAGCGCAACTCCGATATTCGGCTTTGATGGCTTTGAAGTGCATGCGGCCTATGATGACTTTTCAGTGCCTACTTTTGATGATAAACATGCCATTATTTTAGGCTCCTCTTGGGCGAGCAGCGGCAACTTGATTATGAAACATTCTCGCTATGCTTTTAGAAAACATTTCTACCAAAATGCAGGTTTTCGGTATGTTATTTCAGATACAAAGAAAGCCAAAGTGCAGGATATTTATGAGAGTGACGAGTTAGTTTCGCAGTACTGTGAATTTCAATACGCAGATGAGCATTTTGGTGTAAAAAACTTTGCCATAGAGTGTGCAAAAATAGCCTCAAAATTTACACCAAACAAAACAAAAGCTCTTGATTTGGGCTGTGCGACAGGTCGGGCAACATTCGAGTTGGCAAAAGAGTTTGATGCAGTAGAGGGAATTGATTTTTCAGCTCGTTTTGTGCAGGTCGGCTCAAAGCTAAAAGAGCAGGGTTATGTTGCTTTTACTGCAAAAGAAGAGGGCGAACTTAGCGTAAACAAAAAAGTGACTATAGAAGCGTTAGGGTATGAAAATTTAAAAGAGAAGGTCACTTTTTGGCAGGGCGATGCCTGCAATATGAAGCCAAATTTTAAACAGTACGATTTGGTAATGGCGACAAACCTGATAGACAGACTTTATCAGCCTCTTTTATTTTTAAATACTATTGATGAGCGTCTGAATAAGGATGGTATTTTAATGATAACTTCGCCTTACACTTGGCAGGAGAGTTCTACAAAAAAAGAGTTCTGGCTGGGTGGATACAGAGATGAAGAGGGCAATGAAGTAAAAACTATAGATTCGCTAAAAGCTATTTTGGCAGAGAAGTTTGAACTGGTTCATCTGCAAGATTTAGAGTTTGTCATAAAAGAAACGGCTAGAAAATACCAACATACTATTTCTGAAGTAAGTGTTTGGAAAAAGAAGTGAGTTATAACTTTGATATTTCCACATGCCGAGAGGGCTCAAATGCCGAAAAATATACTCTCAGATATGAGTTGTTCGGTACCGAGGATGTACTTCCCGTTTGGGTTGCGGACATGGATATTGACACTCCGGACTTTGTTCTTGACGCTGTTAAAAAAAGGTTGGAACATCCTATAATTGGGTATGAAGATGTTCCAAGAAGTGCTTACGAGGCTCAAATAGAGTGGATGAAAAAAAAGCATGGCATAACATTTGAAGTTGAAGATATGCTCCACTCTCACTCCGTTGTAGCAAGTATGAGTGTAGCTATTGAGGCTTTTAGTGAAGTTGGCGATGGGGTAATTGTCCAAACTCCGGTTTATTCGCCTTTTTTTAAAAGTGTGCTTGAGCATGAGAGAGCGTTAATTAAAAACCCGCTTAAAGAGTTGGCATGTTCAAAGTTTGTATTTGATATACAAGATTTAAAATCAAAGATAAATAAAAATACAAAGCTTTTACTTCTGTGTTCTCCGCATAACCCAGTGGGGCGGGTTTGGAGTAGAGAGGAGTTGGAGGAGATACTTGAATTGTGTTTAGAACATAACATAGTGGTTTTTTGTGATGAAATTCATTCCGATTTGGTTTATTCGCCAAATGTTCATATTCCTTTTGCCTCACTCTCGCCCGAGGCAAGAGCAATTACAATTACAGCTATTGGTGTCGGAAAAACATTTAATATGGCGGGTTTTGCTATGAGTACGGTCGCCATTCCCAATGAAGCGTTAAGAGAGAGATTTTTAAAAGTCTATAAAAGAGTTCATTTTGCACAGGGAAATGTTCTTTCACACGTTGCTTTTGAGAGCGCCTATAGAAATACTACAAGCTGGCTTGAAGAGTTAAAAGTACATTTACAAGGAAACTTTGCATTGTTAGAGCAGCTTTGTGAAAAATTTCCACATGCCATCCGCTTGACTCCCGTAGAAGCAACATACTTGGCTTGGCTTGATTGTAGAGCAATGAATTTGAGTGACAAAGCCCTGCGAGAGTTTTTCGTTAAAGATGCAAAACTGGGTTTAAATGCCGGTTTGAGTTTTGGACGAGAAGGAAGTGGCTTTATGCGCTTGAATTTTGCCCTCTCCCGTGCTAAAATGTTACAAGTGATTGAGCAGTTAGAAAATGCTTTAAAAAAACAAGGAAGAGACAATGCTAAACATTAATTGGGATGAATATAAAGAGTATAAAAAACATACTCATAAGAAAGCAGATAATTTTATAATTCTTTTGGACTTTATGAAGAGTTATTATAATATGGCAAGTCCGATAGATATGTATGATACTTTGGTATATGATGAGCTGGCGAAGATGATGCTTGAAAAAAGAGATATAAGAGACGCCGAAGGTTTGGAGAGTTTTCTTTTTAAGATGAATGCCTAAAGATTTACAAATAATAAACTCATTTATAAACGAGCATCATGTAATGAGTTTGGCTACTTCAAACAACATGGAGTTAAGTGTTTGTAGCCTCTTCTACGCTTATTGTAGCAATGAACTCTCTTTTGTTGTCGCAAGTAGCGATGAGACAATGCACATAAAAAATATAAAACAAAACAAAATTGTAGCAGGCAATATACTCTTAGAGACTAAAAGTGTCGCCAAAATTCAAGGTCTGCAGTTTAGAGGCGAATTTATTTTGCTTGAAGATGAGAGCTCAAGAAAGTTATATTTTAAAGAGTTCCCGTATGCTCTGGCAATGCAGCCAAAACTATGGAAAATCAAAGTGAATTATTTTAAATTAACAGACAACAGATTTGGATTTGGTAAAAAGCTTATTTGGAAAAAAACTTAATGATTTGTTATCAGCTTTTTGGCGGATTTTTTTCACTAAAAAGGATGCACTCCGTCCCTGTGCTTTGAAAAACTACTAAAGAGGGAATTTGAGGAGACTTAAACCCGTAGGCTTTGCATCCATGCGGATGTTTAGGTTTCCACGTTACAAAATAATGCTCACATCTTCTACAGTTGATTCTTTTCATCTTTTTCCTAAATCTTAAATAGAGGGAATTTTTAAGTAGAGAATTCTAGCATATTAGATAAAATATAGTAACTAATCGCGTACAAGAAGTACAAAAATTTATAACAAAGAGAACTATATGGACAAAATATTATTAATGCTACAGCTTCAAGCCCAATTGAATGAAGCCACTAATGGGGAAAAATGGACTAAGGGTATTACAAAAAATGATAAAACTATAAACTGGAAGCGATGCATATATATGGAATGTGCAGAGATGATAGACTCTTTTTCATGGAAGCATTGGAAAAACTTAGATCAAGAGCCCGATTGGGACAACATGCAGATAGAAGTCGTTGATGTATGGCATTTTATAATGAGCTTGGCCATAGAGGACTATATACAAAACTTGCACGGCGGAATAGAAGATTTAGCAATTAGCATCTCTAATTTAAAAAATTTCGCCTCTATTAAAAAAAGAAATCATAAATTTGCGCATCAAGATGAGGTAATCATTAAGGTAGAAAATATAATGAGACTCTCTTTGAGTGCAGAGAGTACAGATTTGGACGCCTTAATAAATGAGTTCTTTGATTTAGTGCTTATGTGTGGTTTAGATTTACAAACTCTATACAGACTCTATACGGGAAAAAATATTTTAAACCAATTCCGCCAAGACAATGGTTATAAAGAGGGCTCCTATATAAAAATATGGGATGGTAAAGAAGACAATGTTATAATGAAGCGTATTTGGGAGCATAATAGTGATATTAAACCAGAGATTCTTTATAAAGAGTTGGTAAAACTTTATTTGGCCCTTAATAAGAGATAATTATTGAAGACTATTTTAGAGGTAAAAGAGTTATCATTTGGGTATACAAAAGATTTTTTACTCTTTGATAATTTCTGTGTTACTTTAAAAAAAGGTGAAATCAAAGCCATAGTCGGGGCGAGCGGTGCGGGAAAAAGTACTCTGTTTGAACTGATTTTAAAAAATTTAAAGCCCTTTTGCGGGGAGATTAAAGCTTCCAGGCCTTCTCAGGTTTTTCAAGACCCTTACAGCTCTTTTCATCCAAGCTATTCACTCTTAAATCAGATACGAGACGTTGCTAGTGTTAAAGAGATACACACCTATTTAAGAGATTTCAACCTAGAGTATGAGTTACTTTTAAAGCTTCCTCACGAGCTCTCAGGCGGGCAGCTTCAGCGTGCTTCCATCATTAGAGCAATGCTTATGAAACCGGACTTATTGCTTTTAGATGAGCCAACTTCAGCACTTGACAATGTAATACAATTGGAAGTTATGAGCTCTTTAGTAAAAAACTTAGATACTATGGGAATGCTGTTAATAACCCACGACCTTGATCTGGCAAAGTGGTGCGCAGACGAAATTATTTTGATTTAGGACAAATCAATTGTTTGTAAAATACTTAGCTATATAAAACCCGCTACCCGCCATAAAAATAGTTCCAAATGCATTAAGTGAAATATTGGCAAGTGCGAGTAAAATATTACCACTCTCAAGTAGAAAAAAACTCTCAATAGCAAAGGTCGAGTAGGTTGTAAGTGCACCCAAAATACCAGTGGATAAAAAAGATCTTGTATGGAGAGAGAACATCGTAGTGTACAAAAAAAAGGCGATTAAAATACCCATTATAAAACTACCGATCAAGTTGACTCCTAAAGTTCCAAAGGGCAAGTCATGTGGAAATTTATGAGAGATTAAACCGTTTAAATAGGCTCTTAGCACAGCCCCTATAAAACCGCCACTACCTATGGCTAGGATTGTTTGCCAGCTCATCATCATACACCTTTTGCATTTTTACTCTTAAATCTTTTAGCCAATTTTCATTGTTTTTGTCTGCAATAAACGACTCCATAAATATTACCTTGATACGGCCAGGCTTATAATATAACTGTTTAATATTATAGTATTTCGCTGTCTGCATCAGAACTACGGGCTGAACACGAAGTTGATACCTGTCCGCAATTACCTTTGCTCCGGACTTGAAGGGAAGCATTTTTTCTTTTGTACAACGGGTACCTTCGGGAGCCATTGTAATAACTCTTCCCTTATCAAGCTTATTTTTAGCATTTCTGAGTAGTTTTACTAAAGAAGTTTTACTTTCTCTCTCTACCGGTATATCTTCAGGCAGTTTAAGAGCTAACCCAAAGAAAGGTATATCAAAAAGCTCTTTTTTTGCAACCCATGCCAAGTCTTTGCAAGTGATTGTTTCCATAACGGCTATGTCTAAATCACTCTGATGATTAAATAAGAACATTTGAACTTTTGAATCTTCCTTGCCTTCTATCTGGGTAGAAAAAAACAAACCAAGTCGAGTAAACCAAGAGGTGCTTTTTCGTGCATAAGGTCTCGGAAGCAGATAATATATTAATATTAATATTGTTAGCGAAATGAAAATTATTATAGTTGCATAGAGCCAACTAATATGAGCAAATATCTTCATTTTTTACCCATCCTATTTTTTCGTTTTGCAATTTCACTTTTACAAACCCTTTGATATTTCCCTCTTTTTGTAAATATATTTCAGCTTCTGTCGTTTCAAAAATCGTTCCATTATAAACAGGAAGAAGATAAATATCTGCTCCTTGTTTTATACATACATCTTTTTGGGGCATACCAATATAGGCTATATAGATCAAGGGAATCACTACAAAAACTAAATAAATATACTTTCTTCTAAATAGAATAAATACAAATCCAAGTATTCCTACTCCGGCAGCTATAGTCATTTTTAATAACTCTTTAGATTGATCTGTCGGTTTTAGGTCGCTCTGAGTTGTAACACTGTCATCATCTACAATGATTGGTATATTTATCATATCAAATCTGTTTTTTTTAGAGTTAAAATATGAAAAAGAAAAGTTTTGAATTTCTTTGTCTATTACAGCATAGTAAGTTAGTTTTGACTCAAAAATAGATTCAGTTTGTGACTCCGCACCTTGTTTGTACACACCATTTAGATGAAAAGATTTTATATCGCAGTTCTTAGCTGCTACCACAAAGAGTACAATATTATGTTTTTTATCGTAGCTAGTTGTTTTATACTCTAAAAGTTCAAATGAGTCTGCAATAATATTTGAGAAATCTTTTTTTGGATTTAAAGTAACTACATTTAACTCTTTACCTAAAAGAGTTGTTTGTTTAAATTCTGTTTCATCCTCACTAACAAGAGTTGCTGTAAAATCAGGCAGTCTGGCACTAGACTCTTTTAGTAAAAAATAAAAAGTATCATAATAATATTTTGAGTCTATCTCTCTATAGGGAAGAGAATAATTTAAAGGTTCAATGCCTCTGTAGTTTAAGAGTTCATACTTAATGTCTTTGAAATCTTTTATTGTTGATAATGTTTTAATCGTTACAGAAAATATTTCACCCTGAAGAATTCTTGTAGGAATCTCTTTAAAGCTTAGATATAAAACTTTTGGTATAACTGCAACTACATGACTTTGATTGTCATCAGTCGCAGCAAAAAAATCAGCTCTGAGAGTTATGAAAAAGAGTAAGCCTATAAAGAGTAAACGAATCACGCTGAAAAGAATCCTCGAAGCATTTTTACACCATCATCTGAACCAAGCAATTGCTCCATCGCTCGTTCTGGGTGAGGCATGAGACCAAATACATTTTTTTCTTTGTTACAAACACCGGCAATAGAATCAACACTTCCGTTTGGATTTTGAGTCTCACCATTTTTATCTGTATATGTTAATAGAACTTGGTTATTAGCATATAATTCTTTTAATCCATTCGCATCAATATAGAAATTTCCATCATGATGAGCGATAGGAATATTTACAACATCATCTTTATTTAACTCTTTTAAAAAGATATTGTCGTTGTTTATAACTTTTAAATGATGATGTTTGGAGAGAAAATGTAAATTCTCATTTCTTTTAAGTGCGCCAGGAAGTAAACCGGCCTCAGTTAAAACTTGAAAACCGTTACAAATGCCTAAAACTTTTCCACCGTTTTTTGCATACTCTTTTACAGCTTTCATAACAGGGCTAAACTTAGCGATAGCTCCGCTTCTGAGATAGTCTCCGTAAGAAAAGCCACCGGCAACAACCAAAAGGTCTGTATTACTCGGAACACTCTCTGATTTATGCCATAAAATTTCAGTCTCAGCCCCTAGGTCTTTGAACGCATGCTGTGCATCATACTCACAGTTAGTTCCAGGAAACTGTAAAATCGTTACTTTCATTTAATTAGCTCTATCTCATAATCTTCTATAACAGTGTTTGCTAAAAGATCTTCACACATTCTTGCTACTTCTTCTCTTGCTTTGCCTTCATCTTCTTCGTCAAGGTTTAAAACTATTTGCTTACCAACACGAACATCACTCACTCCATTAAAGTGAAGGGAGTTCAGAGCATGATGGACTGCTTTACCTTGAGAGTCTAAAACACCTGCTTTTAAAAATACATTTACTATTACTTTCATTATGATTATTTTCCTAAAATTCTATTTAAAACTTGTTCGTAAGCTACTGTTAACCCACCAAGACCTTGACGAAATCTGTCTTTATCCATTTTTTCACCACTTTTCATATCCCAAAAACGGCAGTTGTCTGGGCTGATTTCATCTATTAAAATTATATTGCCGTTTCTGTCTTTTCCAAACTCAAGTTTAAAGTCTACCAAGTTTAAACCTTTGGCTGCAAAGTATGGTTTGAGTATATCATTTACCTCTCTTGCCATGCGACGAAGTTTATCAAGTTCATCCTGATAATCTACGAGACCTAAAAGGAGTGCATGCTGATCATTTAATTTTGGATCGCTAAGTGCGTCATTCTTGTAGTCAAACTCCACTAGAGTAAAAGGGAGAACCGTTCCCTCTTTTATGCCAAGATTTCTTGTTAAACTACCGGTAGCGATATTGCGAACAATCACTTCTATTAATATAACGTCAACTTTTGTGTGAAGCATATGGTTGTCATCTATCATCTTTATGAAGTGAGTTGGGATTCCATTTGCTTCAAGCAGCTTAAACAGCTCAGTAGATATTTTGTTATTAAGTGCACCTTTTCCGGCTTCACTAGATTTTTTTTCACCATTAAACGCCGTTAAATCATCTTTAAATTCAGAGATTACTAAATTTTTATCATCTGTTGAAAAAAGTCTTTTTGCTTTTCCTTCGTACAGTAGCTCTTTTTTTTCCATTGAACCTATCCTTTTATAATTACTAAAGCTTTTATGATGTCGACACCCTCTTTGAGTTGGCTGTCTTTATTCATCATTTCTGGCGTAATTATACCTTTTTTAGCCTCATCAAGTGCTTCTTTTTCTTCCTTAATTGTTTCATTACCATCAACTTTGTCGAGCTCTTCTTCAAGATGCTTCTTCAAGTCAGATTCTTTGATTGAAAAACTATTTTTCTTAATATTTATTTCACCTGCAAAAACTTCAATATCTGGCTTAACGCCGACTGCTTGTATGGTTCTTCCGCTTGGGAGGTAGTATCTTGCAATAGTAAGTTTAATTGCTTCGTCTTCTGTTATAGGAAGCACTACTTGTACGCTGCCTTTACCAAAAGTATTCTGACCGACTAATATTGCCCGCTTATGGTCTTGAAGAGAGCCACTAACAATTTCAGAAGCACTGGCACTTCCTCCATTTATTAACACTACCATCGGTACGTTGGTTACAGTTTTACTTTTTGAAGCAGAGTATGTTTTCGCATCCTCTGTATGTCTACCCTTTTGAGAAACGATATCGCCTTTATCGACAAAAAGATCTACTAAATCAACTGCTTGGTCAAGCAGTCCACCAGGGTTATTTCTTAAATCAAGAACAATACCTTTAGTTGTAGCTTTTCTCTTTTTAATCTCTGTTGTTACATCCTCTGCAACTTTCTTATCAAAACTTGTCACTCGAATATAGAGAATGTCCTCACCTATGGTCTTAGCGTATACAGATTGAATGGTTATAATCGCTCTGACCATATGAATAGTAAGCGGTTTAAGTTCAGCTTCTCTGACTATCATCAAATCAATAGGATCGCCAACCTTGCCTCTCATGATTGTTACAGCTTCATCAATAGTCATATTGAGAGTTGAAACATCATTTATTTTTAAGATTATATCACCAGACTGCAATCCGGCTTTGTCCGCAGGTGTCCCTTCGATTGGAGCAATGACGGTCAGTGCACCATCTCTTACTCCTACTGTAATTCCAAGTCCACCAAACTCGCCGTTTGTTTGTACTTTTAATTGTTTGTAATCTTTTTGTTTTAGGTAACTAGAGTGCGCATCAAGATTACTAAGCATCCCTTCAAGCGCCTTATCCATAAGCTCTTCTATTGTTATATTATCAACATTGTACTGTTCGACAATTGAGATAACTTTCGTAAACTTTTCCAATGATTGAAGTCTCGAAGCCTCTTTCTTTTCGTTTATATTTGCAGGAGACGCAAAAACATTCGTTGAGAAAAGAAGAGCTAAAGCCAAGCTTGCAGAAGCGAAACCAAGAGTAATAATTTTTTTGTTTTTCATTATGTATCCATGCTTAGGGCATTTCTAAAAACTCCAGCTTGCTTCAGAGGGTTTAAAAGTGCCCTTTAATTTTTAAAGAAGATATTATAGTAAAAAGCTGTTTAAATAACAAATTTATATTATTTATATATAATACAAGAAATATTTTACAAGGTAGAAATAATGAGCACCATTAAAGAGTATTTAACTGAGGACCATCGAAAATGTGATGAGCTTTTTGCCCTCATGGAAGAGAGTGCTGCTAAATCACTTGAAGACGCGAAAGAAGTTTGTGCAGAGTTTATGAGTGAAACTGAAAGACACTTTCAGATGGAAGAGAGAGTTATGTTCTTAGAATTTGAAAATAAAACCGGAATGACTCAGGGTCCAACGGCTATGATGAGACATGAACATGATCAAGTAAGAGCTTTAATGAAACAGATGGAAGAAGCTCGCGCATCTGGAAATAAAGACAAATTTTTTGGGCTCAGTGAAACTCTAATGATTCTTATGCAGCAGCACAATATGAAAGAAGAGCAGATGCTTTATCCGATGGCACAACAACATTTGAGTGCAGACTCTGATAGGATTATAGATATGATGAACGCAATTGTTGTTGAGTAGCAGGAGTAAAGATTGAATTTTAACGGACTCTCAGTAGACCAAGCTCCCCCGATATCTGCTCCACTTAGATTTTTTTTGAGTGCTCCACTATTTGGAATATTGGCAGGTTTTTTGATTTTTTTCAGTGACAGTGCTACTCTTATGAGTAGGTACTCTCTTGATTCTATAGTGATTACACATGCCATAACAATAGGCTTTTTAGGTTTTATTATACTTGGTGCCATGACTCAGATGCTGAGTGTTTTAGCCGGGGCAAAAATACCGAATGTTCAAGCTGTAGCAAAATACTCTCACATATTGCTTGTTCTAGGTTCAATATTTATGTTTTTGGGTCTTTTAAATAATAATCACATATTTAATATTGTTGCATTTGTAGGACTGGGCAGCGGTTTTGCAATAATACTTTTGGCAATTCTTATTTCATTAAGAAGTGTAAAAAATTTTACCGCAACCGTAAGAGCTATGATAACAAGTGCTGTATTCGCACTTTTTGCTGTAGTTATGGGTCTATATCTGCTCTATTCATATATATCAAATGAGATGTCTGCTTTTCACATGCTTGTAGCAAATATCCACAGCGTATGGGCTGTTTTTGGTTTTGCCGGCATCTTGATTATAGGTGTCGCTTTTCAAGTTCTGCCTATGTTCTATGTTGCACCGAAATTTAAAAGTTTTTGTAAGCAAAAGGTTGTTTGGCTTATCTCTGCCGGACTGGTTATTTGGCTCTTTTTAAACTTTTTTTATGAAGAATATGCAATTGTGGGGAAAATTTGGATTGCACTTTTCTTCTGGGCATTTGCTACAACGGTTTGGCATAAGCTCAACAAACGCCGCCGTCCTATAAGTGATGTAACAGTCTGGTACTGGAGAAGTGCTAGTATCTTTTTAACACTAGGCTCCTTTGTCTGGATTTTTGATGAATATTTTAAAAATGAATATATAGTAATGGCAGCCATCCTCGTAGGCGGATTTATTTTGTCCGTTATGACGGGCATGCTATATAAAATAGTTCCTTTTCTTGTATGGTTTCATCTTAATGCAACTGGTTATACGAGTATTCCGACCATCAATGAGATGATAAATAAAAATCTGGCAAAAGTACAGTTTTTTTTATT
>MNYP01000046.1:42372-43771 GCA_001873135.1 Helicobacteraceae bacterium CG2_30_36_10 | reverse complement strand
AGATACTCTCCAAATATAGCTACACCTGTTCTAGGTGTTAATTTCTCGTTTGTTGTTTCGATATTGAAGTTTAATATTGTTTGAGGCATAATTCAATTCCAAGTTAGAAAAAGTTACACCCGATAGGTGAAAATTTTAGGTGTGACTTTTTCGCTTTAAAGTACCTAATTATAGAGCAAGTTGGCTTGTTGTCTAATTTGGTATGGAATTATTGGGGTTATCACAAGGGTTTAGAGTTTTGTATGTTGAAGACAATTTCTCTCTTCAAAATTCTATGGGTCTGTACCTTAAAAAACTTTTTTTGGAAGTTGTAATTGCAAATGACGGGCTAGACGGGCTAGAGCACTACAGATTGCAGTCGTTTGACATTGTAATAACTGACTTGTCTATGCCTCGTATGAATGGCTTAGAGATGCTTAAAGAGATTAGAAAGATTAATGAAAATCAAGCAATCCTCATTATCTCTGCACACAGTGAATCTGAGTATATGTTTGGAGCCATAAAACTTGCCGTAGACGGTTATATTATAAAGCCTGTTGATTTTGCACAGTTAAATTATGAACTTTATAAAATAGTTCTCAGACTCCAGCAGAGTAAAGAAAATGAAGAGTATAAAACAAATTTAAAGAAAATGGTTGATGAAAAAACAGCGGACATAACTAAAATGATGCTTTTTCAGGCTGCAAATTATGAAGAAACACTTTTCTCAATGGTTGAGATGATTGAAGAGAGAGATACGTACACAGCGGGACACAGCAAGAGGGTAGCTAAGTATTCTAAGATGATAGCAGTTGAGATGGGGTACAGCGAAGAGGATTGCACGAAGCTTTATCAAGCAGGCATCTTACATGATGTTGGCAAGGTGGCAACTCCGGATGCAGTCCTTTTAAGCCCTAAAGCTTTAAACGAGATAGAGTATGCACTTATACAAGAGCATGTAGTAGTTAGCTATAGACTTCTAAGTCATATACCAATGTTTGCAGAGCTGGCAGAGATAGTGAAGTCACACCACGAAAGGTATGATGGAAAAGGCTATTCTAATGGCCTCGCTGGAGATGACATCGACCCCTTAGCTAGAATAATGATTGTAGCCGATGCTTTTGATGCAATGACTACAAATAGAATTTATAAGGGAAGAAAAAGTGTTCCTGATGCATTAGCAGAACTTGTAGAGCTAAAGTCAAAACAGTTTCATCCAGAAGTTGTAGATAGTGCTATTATTGCCCTGCGTGATGTAAAGATTGATGAAAGTATAAATCAGCTTCCTATTACCAGATTAGAACAAGAGAGATTTGCATACTTTTATAAAGATACAATCAGCGATGTATACAATAATAACTATTTAGAGCTCGTTTTATCAAAAAATAATTATAATTTAATATATAAATATATGGATATA
>MNYP01000046.1:0-42366 GCA_001873135.1 Helicobacteraceae bacterium CG2_30_36_10 | reverse complement strand
ATTCATGGATTCTCTTTATATAATAAAAAAAGCAGTTGGAGTAAAGGAAATGAGCTTCTGAAAAAGTTCGCTACATGTTTAGATAATTATATGAAAGATTCCCTTATATTTAGAGTCTTTGGAGATGACTTTGTAGTAATGAGTGAACATAAAATAAAGCTAGATGAGTTAAAAGTTTTACTCGATGAGATTGTTTTAAACGAGGGTATTAGCTATTCGGTTAAGAGTATAGATTTAAGAGAAGCTGAGATTAGCGATGTTAATCAAATAGAAAATGTTTAAACTTATAACTGTGGAGAGTATCTACATGCCGGAACTGGCAATATACCAGCAGTTAAGAGATAATGTTTTTGACAAAGAGAACAGCTTTGTAGCCGACAGTCCTAAAGTGGTAAATATGCTCTTAAGCACGGAGATAGAAGTCAAAAGTATCTTAGCTACAAAAGAGTACTACGAAGAGTTTGGGGAGCTGATAGCTTCAAAAAACATTGCTAAGCTTTTTGTGTGTGATAAAAAAGAGATGGAAACGATAATCGGGCATAAACTCCACCATAATTGCATGATGCACGGAGTGCGACCGCCAGAGACTCCTCTGGACAAACTTGGGAATCACATTTTAATGCTTGATGTTATAAGTTCAACTGAAAACATAGGCTCTATTGCCAGAAGTGCAGCGGCTCTTGGAGTAGACTCTTACCTTGTCCCAAAAGCCGCTCCTCACCCTTACGGAAGGCGTGCATTAAGAGTTTCTATGGGACACGTCAGCAAATTAAAAATAAATATTTACAATGACATTTTTCAAACGCTTCAAACGCTTCAAGCCAACGGATACACTGTTCTTGGAGCTGAGGTAAGCGTGGAATCTATAGCTTTAACAGAGGTGAAAGTTCCAAAAAAATGGGTCTTACTTATGGGAAATGAAGGCGCGGGACTCTCAAAAGAGGTTCAAGATGCCTGTGATACATTGGTTCAAATAGAGATGATGCCTGATGTTAGAAGTTTCAACGTAGCCATTGCTGCTTCTATTTTAATGCACCACTTTAAAAATAATATCAAGTAATATTGCAAAGAAGTGAGCCAGAATAGGGAAACTTTTAACTATAATTACACATACAGTTAAAAAGGCTCAACAATGGACGGCACAAAAAGAGTAAACATAAAGAGTGGCATAAGCGTGGCGATAGTCCTCAAACAAGACCAACAAAGCGGAATCCTCACAGACGGCATAGTCCGCGATATCCTAACAAAATCTTCAAATCATCCTCACGGCATAAAAGTTCGCCTTATGAGTGGTGAAGTTGGACGAGTAAAAGAGATATATTAATGAATACTACTGACTTTTCAAACCTTCCTCTCTCAAAAGAGATGCTACACAATTTAAATGAAATCGGCTATACAGAGATGACTCCGGTTCAGGCGGAGACGCTTCCTCTTATTTTAGAGGGTCGTGATGTCATAGCACAGGCAAAAACGGGAAGCGGTAAAACAGCCGCTTTTGGTATTGGCTTGTTACACAAACTGCAGGTCAAAAAGTTTCGTGTCCAAGCTCTTGTTCTTTGTCCTACAAGAGAGCTAGCTGACCAAGTTGCAAAAGAGCTTCGCGTTCTTGCAAGATGTGCGCATAATATTAAAATCTTGACTCTTTGCGGCGGTGCGGCTTTTGGTCCACAGCTTGGCTCTCTGGCTCACGGTGCGCATATAATCGTGGGAACCCCGGGGCGAATTTTAAAGCATCTAGATAAAAAAACTTTGACCCTTGAACATTTAGAGACTCTGGTTTTTGACGAAGCAGACAGAATGCTCGACATGGGCTTTATCGAAGAGATTGACAAAGTCTTAGAGTACATGCCAAAGACAAGACAGACCCTTCTCTTCTCAGCGACCTATACAGATGAGATAACCGCCATTAGTAAAAGAGTTCAAAAAGATGCGATGAGTGTCAAGACAGTCTCTACCGAGGTAGCGAACAAAATAACTGAAAGATTTTATGAAGCACAAAATGGTAATAAACTAGAGACTTTAGTCAATATTTTTAGCACATTCTTACCTGAAAATGCCATTGTTTTTACTAACACAAAACTAGAAGCAAAAGAGATAGCCGAGCAGTTGCAAAAACTTCACATCGATGCACTGGCGATACACGGGGACTTAGAGCAGTATGAGAGAAACGATGTGTTAGTTCAGTTTGCTAACAAAAGCTGCACGGTGTTAGTAGCAACAGATGTGGCAGCTCGTGGACTTGACATAAAAGAGTTGGCGATGGTTGTCAACTACGACATTCCACATGGCGAGGAGACCTACACTCACCGCATAGGAAGAACAGGTCGAGCAGGTAATGAAGGGCTTGCTATGACTCTTTACAATACATATGAGATTCAAAATGCAAACGAGTATCAAAACACAACTCGTCTTTTTGAAGACTCTAGTATGCTCAAAAAAGTAAAGGGTTTCGAGATGAGACCTCCCTATGTAACACTTGTAATAGAGGGCGGAAAAAAAGACAAAGTCCGTGCAGGTGACCTGCTAGGTGCATTAACAGGTGAAGCTGGACTTGCGGGAAGTGCGATAGGTAAAATAGATATTTATGAGAGACAGAGTTATGTAGCTATCGAGAGTAGGTTAATAGATGCAGCCCATAAAAAACTCTCAAACGGCAAAATCAAGGGAAAAAATTTCTCTGTTTGGATTTTGCAATAGAGTTTTTATACCTCATTCTACCCAATCAGTTACGAACACTTTTTTCACTTCACCTCTAAAAGTAATCGTTTTCTTATTCATACCCAAATGAAGAGTCTCCCCGCTTGTAGGGTAGACTTCTATCATATCTGCAACTTTTTTCTCTAAAAGAGCTGCGTAAAAACAAGCTGCCATTCCCGTTCCACATGCCAATGTTTCAGCTTCGACACCTCTCTCATATGTTCTAACTCTTAAGTTCTCTCCATCTACGAAAGCTATATTTACATTGGCGTTATATTTATAGCGAAGTTCTCTTGCCTCTTGTAAATCAAATGTATTAATATCCTCAGTAAAATTAACAAGATGTGGAACACCTGTGTCAATCTTTATCCATTTTTTCCCATTATACTCTATGTTCTTTTCTAAAACAACAGGTGGAGTCAACTCACTTAAAACCATTGTATCATCAACTTGGGCAGAGATAATGCCGGCTTGAGTTAAAAAACTCATCTTAGCATCTGCGAGCTTATTTACATAGGCGTAATGCGCACAGGCACGACTGCCGTTTCCGCACATTTCAGCTTCACTCCCATCAGAGTTATAAAACTGCCACTCAAAATCATACTTGGCATGTGGAATTAAAACTATGAGACCATCTGCTCCGACGCCATTTTGTCTATGACAAAGTTTCTTTGCCAGTTCCCCCCTTTCTTGTTTAATAAAAGTGTGAAACACAACAAAGTCATTTCCGCTAGCACAATATTTAGATACTGTCATTATCTCTCCTATAATTTGTATGCCTTAATATATTTCGATTCAATACTTTGTATTGAGATAATATCTCTATTTCTTGTTTTTGTACTTGTTTGTAAGCACTTCGACAAACTCTTCACATTCAGCTTGGAGATGTTTAAGGTTTTTAGAGTTATCTATTACCCAAGTCGCTCTTTTTTTCTTCTCATCTATAGGCATTTGAGAGTTAATTCTTTTAAGAGACTCCTCTTTGGAGTAGCCGTTTCTCTTCATAAATCTCTCTAACTGAACCTCAGGAGGGGTATAAACAACCACACACTCTTTTATATCGTAACCTGATTTTTCAAAAAAAAGCGGTATATCTATGAGGTAGGGGAACCTAAAGGTGTCTTGCTTAATGCTTCGTTTTTCTATTTCAGCTCTAATTTTTGGATGTAAAAAATCTTCTAATGTTTTCTTCGCTTTATTGTCGGAGAATATTAAAACTCCAAGTTTTGCTCTGTTTACTTTTGAGCCATCCAGATACTCTTCGCCAAAAGTCTCTCTGACCCAAGCGATGTGAGCATCCAAAATTTCATGCGAAATCGTATCTGCATCTATGACTCTCATGCCATTGAGGGCTAAAAGTGAAGCTACAGTACTCTTGCCCGTAGCAATCCCTCCGGTCAGTGCAATAGCGTATTTAAAAGCCATTAATTTCTGATAATTCCTAGATACTCTTTACGGATATAGTTAGGCATTGCAAAAGATGAAACATGCATATCGCAGTTATAATAACTTAAACCATCGAGCATATCTGATCTTTGTAGAATCACGTCTGCAGTCGGATGGTACTCTTTAGAAGCTAAAAGAGCAGTTTCTCCGGTACCAAGGTTATAAGGCATTATCACTTTAAAATAATTGCCCAAAACCTGCATAAGAACTTTATTGCTTTGCGTCTCATCTAATGAATCATGCTTTATTGTAAGCTGTCCATCCTCTTTTAAAACACGGTTAAGATGAGCAACAACAGCTCCGTCACCGCTCATCTCGCATATAACAACATCAAAGCTGGCATCATCGAGAGTGCGAAGGCTCTCTAAGCTGCAAGTGATAACGCTTGAACTAACGTCACTATGTTTTTGAACCTCTTGAGTTAAAAGAGTTGCCTCATCACTGATGATTAAAACACTCTTTGGGGTTTTGTTTGTGCAAAGTGGTACGTGTACCATCATTTCTGGATAGATAAAAGATTTCATTTAAATAATTCCTGTTTATTAATTATAAGCGATTTTAGCATATTTGTATTAATTTTACTTAATAACGATATAATTGCCAAATATTTATATAAACATAAAGGTATTAAATGGATTACAATAAAGTTAGAAAATTTTGCAGAGTATTTCGCATAATTATTGGTTTAGCTCTAGTAATAACAGGTGTTATACAACTAGGTGCAATGGATGGAGCTGCATGGTTTTTTCTTGGCGTTATTCCTCTCTTAGCTGGATTGTTTAATTTCTGTCCACTCTGTATTTTTTCAAAAAAATGTGATTTACCACGCAACTCCGGGTCTAAATAATGAGTCAAATTAGTTATAAAGATGCCGGCGTTGACATTGATGCCGGTAATAGTTTCGTTGAGAATATCAAACCTTTAGTTAAATCTACTAGAATCCCCGGAGTACTCGGGGGCATAGGCTCTTTCGCCGGAGCTTTTGAGCTCCCAAAAGGGTTCAAAGAACCGGTAATGCTTGCAGCGACTGATGGTGTTGGAACAAAACTTAAACTTGCGATTGATTCTGGTATACACAATACCGTAGGAATTGATTTAGTTGCAATGTGCGTAAACGATTTACTCTGCAACTTTGGAACTCCCTCTTTTTTTCTCGACTACTATGCAACAGGCAAGCTTGATGTAAATGTAGCGACTAGTGTCGTAGCAGGCATTGCGGAGGGATGTATACGAAGCGAATGTGCTCTTATCGGTGGAGAGACTGCTGAAATGCCGGGAATGTACTCTGAGAATGACTACGACTTAGCAGGCTTTGCGGTCGGTGTTGCCGAAAAAAGCGAAATGGACAGAGTCTCCCTTGTAAGAGCAGGGCATAAACTTATTGCCCTGCCGAGTTCGGGTCTGCACTCAAACGGTTTTTCTCTTGCAAGAAAGGTACTGTTTGAAAAGATGGGTAAAAAGTTTGAAGATGATTTCAACGGAAAACCACTGATAGAGACTTTGCTTACCCCTACAAATATTTACGTAAAAACATTTAAAGCACTTAAAAATGAAATCGTTGCGATGGCTCATATTACAGGTGGCGGCATAGTAGAGAACCTCCCTCGTGTCTTGCCTGAACACTTAATGGCTGAAGTAAAAAAAGAGTCTATAAAAGTTCTTCCTATCTTTAAACTCATGGCAGAACATGTTGCAGAAGAGGAGATGTACAGAGCTTTTAACATGGGTGTCGGAATGATACTTGTAGTTGAAGATGCAAATGTGCAAGCAGTACTATCAAAAACTGACGGTTATCTAATAGGTGAAATCAAAGAGGGTAAACGCGAAGCGGTTTTAGTTTAAAAAGTTTAGTTTAAAAAAACAGTGGAGAGGATCTCCACTATTTTGGTAGAGCTTAGGCTTAGAAATCACCTCTAGCAGCTCTCTTAGGAATATTATCCATAGCCTCTTTAACTTTTAGCATATCACTGAAAAGGTCTTCATTGATTGGCTTCTTGTCAGTTCCGCCGTATAATGCCAGCGTCATATCCATAGTAATGAGGTATCTCTCACCGTTTCCATACTCTACAAGAATAATTCTACAAGGCATAAAACCGCCATAGAAACGTGAGTGGTTTAACATCTTTTTAGCAATCTTCAGTGAGCAAAGCTCAATAACTCTTGCATGTTTTACCTCTTCAGGTTTTGCGTCCGCTAGGTTAAACATATTTTTCTCGCCGACAACCATCATGTTGTACTCAAGCGCTATTGAGTTAATAGAGCCTATTAGCCCTTCTTCTGTTAGGTCTGGATCTACAGCGAATTCAAGCATCATAGCCTGCGCAGGATCTCCAGTCTCGCCGATGACGTCCATCATCTTAGCATAAGCATCTTGCGTTTCAGAGTCAAAACCCATAAATGTTGCACCCATCTTCATCATAGTACAACCGCTAAATAACAAAGCCATTAAAGCAACCGAAATCCCTAGTGATAGTCTTCTCATCATATCTTCTTTCCTTTTAAAATAGCATTTATGTGATATTTTTATCACATAAATAGTTCAGATATTATATCACACAATTCTGTAAATTTACTGAAGTTTTTTTGCCAATTTTGTAAAGAAAATGCCGTTGCTAAGACGGTATTAAAAAAAAGGTTTTATACCATTTCATCCTTTTTAACTCCTCTGAAGCGTAATAAGAAGAAAATGAGGGAAGTGAGAAAAACTTTTAAAAAGACTTGACTTTAAACACAAAATATTGCAAGTAATCTTAGTTTCGCAAGGAGTTTAACAACATAGATGAAAGAGTTAAAATATCTAAACCACTACCATGAGCAGACAAAAAAACAGGTGCATCAGCTTATAGAACAAAACACTCTTGAGCTCCACCTTGTTAAAAAGTATCCATTTCCACATGCCATGAAAAATGATAAAGCACTCTTTTCGTATGTGAATGATTTAAAAAACGAATATATGAAAAGAACGCCACCTCTGAGTAAAACTCTTTATGATGGCAAAATTAATGTTATTCACAACGCTTTAGGCACGCACCATTTTATTTCAAGAGTACAGGGAAGCAAACTAAAAGCCAGCAATGAGATTAGAATCGCCTCGATGTTTAAATATGTACCCGAAGAGTTTTTACGCATGATAGTCGTGCATGAACTGGCTCATTTTAAAGAAAAAGAGCATAATAAAGCCTTTTATAAACTTTGTGAATATATGGAGCCTAATTATCATCAGATAGAGTTTGATTTGAGACTTTATTTGACACATATTGATCTGAATGCGAAGATAGAAGCATGGGGATAATAGTACTAACTTAAGCTTACTTTAGAGTTCCTTCGGTACCGCGAACTTGTTCGGGGCAAGGTTCATCAGCTAAACCTATTTATCCATAAATGATGAGTTCGCTTTATTACAGACTATGATGTTTGGCATGTGGAAAATTTCATGACAAAAAGGCGAAGGCAGACCATCGCTTCGGATAGAGTGGCGGCTTTCATGAGGGTAAAGGAGCCGAGGGCTTGACTTTAGAAGAAAAGTCAGGAGCATAAATAGGGTCTGATTCCATTACAGTAAAAAGTAGTGGTTCATCTCAGCTGTGCAACTTTTGATGTATGCTATAATTTACAAACACATCATGAGATGATTTTTAATATGACAAAGTTTCAAATTTTAGAGTATCATAATTCCCTAAATGGTGCCTGACCTCATCTCTTTCGTATAATGACATCAACTATGAGCCGCATGCGTTAGTGTTGATATTAAGAGCACTATAGAAGATTACAAGATAGTTACACTCACAGATAATACACAACCCATGATTAGAAGAATTATGATTGAAAATCATGTAAATATTGATGCTAAAAGTGGTGCGTATACTAAAAAGTATTTTTTACAAATAGCACGAAGTTATCAAGATGCAACGGTGTTTAATGAAAAAATCATCGGTGCTGTTTTAATAGAAGCAAATCTGAGTGATGGTTCTAATATATCTAGTTCTGAAGATACTTTGAGTGCATTTTTGGACCTCTTCAAAAATAGCACAAGACAAGATGATATGCTTATTAGGTGGAATGACAACATTTTTTTACTTATTTTTTTCGTAGAAAATGTGGCTAACGCAGAATAAATGTTAGAAAAGTTGCACGCTCTTAATAACACGCTTAATGCTCAAGAGATAAATTGCAGGCTTTTTTTAAAACTCAAAAAGAGCAAGAAACTATTAAAGAGTTGATTGATAGAGTTCAAGAATAAAAGGAATGTTTTTTGCTTTATACGAGCATAATAAAACGAGGATTTATAATGGATGTAAGTTCAGTAAGTGCGATGCAACAACAAACAAGAAAAATGGACGGTTCGGGTGGCGCTCAAGGTGGCTCTCTTAACAGAATGATGCGAGAAACTATCCAAATGCTCCCAGAAGATATGCAGTCAGACATAAAAAGTTTAATGCAGACTTTAGACCCAGTGGGCAAGAAAGAGATAACGACCCAAATGGCTCAAATAGAGTCCTCAAACATGACAGTTGAAGACTTAAGCGCCGCTATAATGAAACTCTTCAACCAAACTGCAGAGGCAGAAAAATCTTCATATCCTGCATCTTTTAGTGCGTATGCTTAGTCCATCCAGCGGGTGGGGTCGTATCCCTCAGACGGACGGATAACCGCTTTTATTTGGAGTTTTTTGATGAGGATATTATTGCACTCTAACGCGACAAACCCAAATTTTTCATAAAATTTTCTAGTATGTGAGTCGCACGAGACGCTTATTTGCGTGTGCACCGCCGCCGCTTCTTGCAAAAACTGCTCCATCATAAAAGAGCCGATGCCCTCTCCTCTGAACTTGGGTACAACCGCCATACTTAAAACGGGAGTGTTTTCATCTATAAAACCCTCTGCCTTGTCTTTTTTTTGAAGTTCTCTACTCCAAATAGCGCCGGCAATCTCTTGATTCACTAAGGCGTAGAGACCGATGTCTTTTGGGGTTAAACCGTAAAAATCAATGTAAATATTCGGGTTTTGACTCTCTTTTAGGTGGGCATATTTGAACATGTCTGTAACTATTTTTTGCTCCGATGAGCGTAAAAAGTAGAGTTCTTTACTCATGAGAGTGGCTCCATTTTTTCATCATAATTTTGGTTTATTTCATCAAGCTCGGTTTGTGCAGTCTCAAGCTCTTCAAACATTTTTTCAATCTGCGCCTCCTCATCTGAGACAAGTTTTGATAGCTCTATGAGAGTCGCACTGTCTGCGCTGCTTGAGACCTTTATAAGTTCCTTATGGTGCCCTTCAAGCTGCTCTTCAAGCTTCATAATAGCGCTCTCAAGTTTTTCAACTTTTTTCTTAAGTGAAGAGGTGCGTTTGTTTCTCTCACGCACCAACTCCGCTTTGATTTTTTTGTTTTCTTTGCTGTTTTCTTTTGGCGCAGCTTTTACTTTTTCAACCGCTTCTTCCTCTTCCCAACCGATTTTCTCTAAAAAGTCGTCATAGCCGCCGTCAAAATACTCAGCACCGTTTTTTGCAAAAATAATAAGTCTGTCGCAAACTCTTCGGAGCAACTCTTCGGAGTGGGTGACGATAATAACCGAACCCTTGAAGTTCTGTATGGCTACAGTAAGAGCTTCAATAGAATCCATGTCGAGGTGGTTTGTCGGCTCATCGAGAAAAAGCAGGTTTACATTGCGCGCTAAAATCTGCCCCAGCATTACACGACTTTTTTCGCCTCCTGAGAGCAAAGAGATTTTCTTTTTAGCATTGTCGCCGCTAAACATCATTCCGCCGCAAATAGCTCTCACTCCCGCTTCTCCTAGCTGAGGGTTGCCAACATAAATCTCATCCATAACAGTACTATTGGGGCTTAAATGAGAAATATTTGTCTGACCGAAGTGAGCAAAAGTGGTGCTACTGTGAAATTTTACCTCTCCGCTTAGGTGTTTTAGTTCCCCTGCGATGGTATTTAAAAGAGTAGACTTCCCTTTTCCGTTTTTCCCGATAATGCCCAGACATTCACCCTTGGCGAGGGTAAAAGAGATGTTTTTAAAAAGAATTTTCTCCGGTGTATAGCCAAAGCTCAAATCTTTTACTTCAAGCAGAATTTTAGCCGGAGTATCTTTGAAGTTAAAATCAAATTTCAGAGAGTTGTCAAAGCCTAAATCTTCTAAAATATCCATCTTCTCAAGCTGTTTTACCTTTGACTGAGCAAGAGAGGCCGTTGAAGCGCGCGCCTTGTTTCTTGCTATAAACTCTTCAAGCTCTTTTACTTTTTTGTCCTGAGAAACTTTCTGTTTTGCGTGGAGCTCATCGTTTGATTGGAGCTGCTCGTAAAATTTGTGTGTGTCACCTGCAACAACCGCCAAACCCTTACGAACGATGCCCATAGTATGGGTCACAATGGAGTCCATAAAGTCACGGTTATGGGTGATTAAGATGACTTCGCCTTGAAAGGCTCTTAAAAAAGATTTTAGCCATCTTAAAGAGACAATATCAAGGTAGTTGGTAGGCTCATCAAGCAGTAAGAGATTTGGCTCAGTGACTAAGAGTTTTGCGAGGTTAATGCGTATTTGGTAGCCGCCTGAAAAGGAGAGAGGGTTTTTCTCTAGATCTTCTTGGCTAAATCCAAGCCCGAAAAGAATCTTCTCTACCCTGTAAACATCGTATTTCATCTCCTCCTCAAGAGCCAAAGCTGCCTCTTCACGAAGCGTCGTCTCATTAAAAGTAAGATGCTGTTTTAAAGTGCCGATTTTGTAGCCCTTGGGGATGATAACGTCACCACTATCAGGACTCTCTTCACCTAAAATGATTTTAAAAAGAGTAGACTTTCCACTCCCGTTTCTGCCGACAAGACCGACACGATTCCCAGAATTTAGTTTGAAGTTAAGGTTAGAAAAAAGCTCCTGCGAGGAGAAACTTTTGGAAATATTGACAAGTTGAATCATAAGGCTCTTTCATGGCTGTTTTTTGTATCTGCCATTATACCAAACTCAAACTCACTTTTCCTTTTTCGTGGTCTATGGCTATGACTTCTATTTGTGGTAAAAACTGGTTGAGAGAGAGAATCTCTAAGGGGTGGGCGATGCGTTTTTGGCTCATTTTTGAGATGTGAATCATACCGTCATTTTTAAGTCCAATGTCTACAAAGGCACCAAAATCTGCGATGTTACGGACTATGCCTGAGACAAAACTTCCCTCTTTGAGCATTTTGATGTCTGTTAAGCCCTCTTTAAATGGAATAGGAGGTAAATCTTCTCTAGGGTCAAAACCGGGCTTTTGAAGCTCTGTGATGATGTCTTTGAGTGTTTGTATTCCCACATGCCAAGCTTGTGCTTTTTCCTGCACGTCAACGCTGTTTAAATCCATACCGTCTAGTTTTTTTGCCACCTCATAACTCTCAGGATGAATGCCACTGTTGTCAAATACATTCTGTCCCTCTTTTATGCGGATAAATCCTGCCGCCTGTTCGTAGGCTTTTTTGCCTAAACCTTTGACTTTTAGCAGTTGTGCTTTTGTCGTAAAGTTGCCCTCTGTTTGGCGAAAATCTATAATGTTTTTTGCTATTTTTAAGCCGATTCCTGCGACATAGGAGAGTAAAGCGGCAGATGCGGAGTTGATATCTACGCCGACACGGTTTACCAAATCGCCCGTGACATCGCCTAGTTTTTTCTCCAAAAGTTTTTGGTCGACATCGTGTTGGTACTGTCCAATTCCTAAAGATTTCGGGTCGATTTTTACTAAAGTTGCCATGGGGTCACGCAGTCTGCCGGCTATAGAAATAGCTCCGCGAATGGTCACGTCAAGGTCAGGATACTCCTCTTGTGCGAGTTTAGAAGCACTGTAAACTGAGGCTCCGGCTTCGCTCACAACCGTATAACTGAGTTTGGCACTTTCTTTCTCGTTGAGCTGTGCAAAAAACTCCTGTGTCTCCCTTGAACCGGTGCCGTTACCTATGGCTACACCTGTGATGTTGTACTTTTTTGTGAGCGCTAACACCTTGTTTTTGGAGTTAGTATAATCGTTTTTAGGCTGAGTCGGGTAGATAACCGCAGACTCCAAAAAGTTGCCGTTTTCATCAATCACGGCTAACTTGCAGCCGCTTACATATGCCGGGTCAACGCCTAAAATAACTCTTTTTGTAACCGGTGGCGTCATAAGTAGCTGGTTAAGGTTTTTGCCAAAAACCGAGATGGCGGCAATGTCGGCTTTTTCTTTTAACTCCGCTTGAACTTCACGCTCAATGGAAGGGAGAAGAAGTCTTTTTAGTCCATCTTTATAGGCTTCGTAAAGATACTCTTTAGAACTTTGTGCATCACGAGGAATTTTATACGCTTTTATATTCTCTTCAATGCGCTCAATGTCGATGGAAATCTTCACTGAGAGCTCTTTTTCTCGCACGCCACGCATAATGGCAAGGTAACGATGCGATGGAATGTAAGCTACCTTTTCACTTTTCTCAGCCAAATTTTTAAAGCTTCCGTTTTCATCAAACTTTTTAGTTTTTTTCGTCTGCAAAGAGCCAAACCGGAGCATAGAGTTTCTAATGGCTTCACGTTCTCGAGGCTCTTCGGCGTATCTCTGGGCTAAAATATCTTGAGCCCCTTTTATGGCATCTTCCGGTGAAGTTACTAAACCTTTAACATACTGCTTGGCATGTGGAAGTAGCTCTTCTTTTGTAAGCTTTGCACCCTGCAGAGTGTCTGCTAGAGGCGCTAAACCATTGGCTACAGCGACACTAGCACGAGAGGTTTTGTTCTCTTTAAAGGGTCGGTAAATGTCCTCTAAAATCCGCAAACTCTCAGCATCTTCTATGCTTTTTTTAAGAGCCTCCGTTAAAGTCGCCCGCTCACTTATAAGGCGGGAGACTTCCTCTTTTCTCTCTAAAAGCTTTTTAGTGCCCTCGTAAATAGTCTCAAAATCACGAAGCACTTCATCGCTCGCTCCGCCCGTCATCTCTTTTCTGTAACGTGCAATAAAAGGAATAGTAGCGCCTTCATCTAAAAGCTTTAAAATACTGAGAATATGTTCTTTTTTGAGGTTTGTTTTTTGCGTAAGCAGGGTTACTAAATTTGTCATTAATGAGGCTTCTTTTTAAAGCCAATGATACACTCAGTTAGTTAATAGCTCAGCCTAAACATAAAGATCTAAAGCATTTTGAGAACCAACTGTCGGTGTTGCCTCTGTTGTTTGTTTAGCTTGAAAATTTTGGGCAGTTGCCAATGTCTCATTGGGAGCTTGCATAGAAACATCACTTTTTGTCTGCGCGGTCTCTTTTTCTTCCTTTTTTACGCTGCTCGGGACAAGCCTTCCCACTTGAACTGCAGAAGAGGACGGGGTTTGATATGTGTAACTAGCTACATTCATAACATCTCCTTTGAAAATCGAATATCGCAGATTATACCACAGAAATAATTATGAATTTTTTACATATTACTTTTAATTTCTTGCAAAATCCATGTCCACTCTCCATAACCGCTATCTGCATTAATGTGTCCTGCATTTTGTAGTACTTTCATAGGAACGCCTAGTTTTTCTTGTAAATCTTTTGCCTCAGATTCACTCATATAAGGGTCATTTGTTGAGGTGATGAGAAGCACCTCTTTGGCATGTGGATTATTCGGAACATTGAGTGGAAAAAACTCTTTGAGTTCTTCTATTTTACAGTTTAGACTTGGCGGTGCTACGAGGTAAAGTTTTTGCACTTCGTCTATAGAACCATCGTTACATACATGAAACCAAAGGGTATTTGCCAATGAGTGACAAACAACTATGTCAGGTCTGAAATCACTCAGATGTTCTTGTAACTCTTCTTTCCACATAGCAAGCCTAGGCGTGTCAAAGTTGCTCAGTTTTAAAAAACTCACAGTGTTATAATCTTTAGCCAACTCACCCGCCAACCAACTCTGCCAATGCGGAAAATCACTTCCGCCCCAGCCGTGTAAAAGTAAAACTTTCTTTTTCATGATTTCTCTTTGTTTAATTTTCAAATATAGTATATCAAAGATATATATTAATAGTAGCTTTAAAAATCCTTAACATAAAGTATTGTGACTCCCTGTCCGGTTTCACGTACATCTACATCGAGTCTGATAGACTTGCTGAGGCTATATTGCAGGATGACGCTTGAAATGGTGTCGTTTCTGTAGACAATCCGAATCTGCTTGTTAAAGCGTGTTCCTATTTCATACCCTAAAGTTCCCTCTTTGTTGGTAATGATGTTTAAAGTGTCTAGCTTAATGCCTGCCGTGTCATTGAATATTTGTTTGAGTCCGGTAGCTAAAAGCAGAGAATTGACGGCAAGTTTGTTGCTACCTTCTCCCGAACTGTCAAAATCTGCAGAGGCTGCCTCACCAAATAAAATATAGGACATGATGTCATTTTGGCTCATTTGAGGGGTGGATGAGAGGATGATAACCGGTAAAGCAAGTGTGTTGGTAATAAATATTTTGATGTCTGTATTGTCTAAAGTGTAGTAATGCAGATTTAAATTTAAACTTGGGTTTATGGGGTGTGAGCCCTTAAAATAAATCTCGCTTTTTTCAAATTCAAACTCTTTTCCTTCTCCTGTAACCGTCCCCTCTTCAATGCGTAACATTCCAGAAATACTCAAAGGTGAGTCTGGCTTTTGAGAAACAAGAAGGTCGGGGGTAACGAGAATGTCTATATTTTCAGTTTTATAAGCAATGGGTTTTAGAGAATTTATCTGGATATTTATAGAACGTTTTACCTTTGTAGGCGGACGGATATCTTGTATAATAATTATGTCATCAGAAAGAGTGTAGTCTGAGCTCGGCTCATACGAAATTACCCCATCAATAAGCGTAACCTCACCTTCAATTTTCTGAGTAGAATTACTCTCAAAACTCGCTTTAATATCGGCTTTTACAGTAACATTTCCCTCTTCGCCTTTATAATTAAAACGATTGCTTCTTAGGCGTAGTTTGCCTTGTTCCTTGGCTAGATTGTAGGAGCCGTTTAAAAGGAGAGTGTCATAAATCCAAAACTCTTTAAGCTCTATAGTTGCATTTTGCTTAAAGGAGATTTGCGAGGCTCTTTTTGAGTAAATATCGTGCTCTAAAACCCTCATTGTGTACTCATCGATTTGTATTTTATTCTCATATAAGGTAGACTTTATATAAATATTTTGGGCACTGTAGCTTGTTTTTTCATCAACTTTTACCATTAACCACGGCATGTGCAAAGAACTTGTGAGCGATATTTTTTGAGAAAAGCTGAGTGTTGCTTTTATGTCGGCTTCACCGTCAATAAGAAGTGTGTCGGAAGAATTTTTTGCCGTGAACTCTTCTAAAAGTTTCTTGATTGAGGGTATTTTGGCTAAAAATGTCACCTCTTCTTGCCCGTAGAGTAGATTTTTTTCTGTTTCAAAATAGCTTGAGCCTATGTTCCCCCAGCCGTTTATCTCTTTGCCTTTTTTAAAAAGAGTGAGACCTGCCATGTTGGCATCAGCGTTAAAAAGCTCCGTTTTGTCGCTTTTATAATAAACAAGCTTTAAGGGAGAAAACTTCTCTATAGGATAGCTTTTGAATATTTCAGATTCAGACTTAGGATATAAAGTTGCCTGCAAAAGTTTTGATTTTTCATCTATTTCAAAGCTTGTAGTTATCTTAGAAAATTTTCCCTCTGAGAGGAGACTCCCTTTAAGAGAAAAGGGGGAGAGGTCGAGGATGGCATCTGCTTTTAGACTCAAAACATTTTTTTTGAGCAGCTCGGGGAGAATAGGTATAAAAGAGAGGGCGAGTCTATCGCTTTTTGCATCAATGACAAACTCTTTATACTCTTTGCCAAGCATAGTGAACTCCAGCGGACCGGCCTGAAGAGTCGCTCTCATATTTTGTGTATCGCCCGATATTTTGGCATGCAAAGCTTTAAACGGCAACTCAAAAGGCTGTTTTGTAAGCGTGGCATTTAACTCTGTAGAGTAGACACCCGAGGGGGTAAAAAGAGCTTTTTGTTCTACGTTGGCTTCAAACTCACTGTAAGAGAGAGAGTAAGAAGTATCCAAATTAAAAGAGTTCTCTTTGATAAAGTAGCGTAAGTCAAGAGCTATATTTTGCAGAGTCAGATTTTTGTCTGCACTGAGTCTAAGAGTATTTAGTTGTGTGTTTATGCATAAACTCTCTAAAGAGGCATCCAAATCTAAGGTATAACTTTGAGGAAGACCTTCTAAAAAACCAAGATACTCTGATGTGATGGATTTTTCCGGTGTAATGAAACTCTTTGCAATCAAGCGGTTCGATTTTATTTTCCCCTCTATTTTTGCTTTAGCGTAGGGAGTCTCTAGCAGCATGGAGAGCTTTTTTACATTGAGTTGTTCATCATAACTGAGTCCCGAAGCATTTAGGTCAAAGGAGAAGGTTTGCTTATCAAGAATAATTTGCGTTTTCTCAAGAATAAGTTCAGAAATTTCAAAAGAGGGGAGAAAAAACTCACTCTTCTCATCTTTAGAAGCAAAATTTTCAGGATAAATCGACACTCCGGTAATGCTAATTTTTTTTATTTTAGGTGAGGGCTTAACAAGCAGGGCAAGGTCGTAGTTTATCTGAAGAGTTTTCATAAAAATCGCATCCGAATAGTTTACGTCAGATAGGGTTATGCCCTCTAAAAGCGAACCCTCTATTTTGCTGTAATTAACTCCGCTCTTTTTTAAAAATTTATCTCCAAAATATTCTAAGCTTTGCGGGTGCGAGGCAATAGCTACAAAAATAACGACAAGAGCAATAATGAAGAGGAGAACGTAGTTCACAAAAAGATAAATTTTTTTTATCAAAACAACTCTCCAATGTGAAAGTGAAAAGCATACCGTTGTGTAGGGTCGTTGATGTCAAAGCCGAAATCTACGGCAATGGGTCCGATAGGCGTGATGTAGCGTAGTCCGACCCCCGCTGAGTAGTAGCCTTTGTCATAATTTGGAACCTCACCTTTGCCGATAAAAGTGTTGTCGCTAAAGAGTACGCCTCTGAGTTTGCCATAAATTGCAAAGCGGTACTCAGCCGTAGTCTCTAACAAAGAGTTAAATCCTATTGGGTCGCCATTCTCATTTGTAGGACCGAGTTTACGGTAGCCGTAGGCTCTGTTGGAGTTCATTCCCCCTGCATAAAAAAGGTAAGAGGGAGGAAGTCCGCCGTTAAAAAGATGCAGTGAGCCCAAACTTGCTTTAAGTGCTACGGTAGAGGGTAAAAAAGGCATGATATATGCAACAGAGAGTTTGTATTTGTAATAGGTGGCATCAGATATTTCCGACTGGAGCGAGCCCATTGCCTCGGTACGTATAAAATGCCCGTTTGTAGGGTTGAGCAAATTGTCTCTTGTGTCGTAATTCCACTCTAGTTTTGGAGAGAGAATAAACAAAGCCCCCGGCTCAAAGAGAACTTCATCTTGGCTGTCATAGGTAAGTGAATGGTCAAACACAAGGCTCTCTTGAAACTGGTAAGGAGTGTTTCTTTGTTTTAAAAAGATACTTCCAAAGACTTTCTCCTCTTTAAAGCCGAGAAACAGCTCATTACTATAGCCGACTTCTGCTCCGGTTGAATTTCGGTTGGCAAGAGGCATGTCAAAGTTTGTCTGTATAGTCTGCTTTATCTCTGTGACGCGGGTACTCAGACCGAGTGTCTTAAGATTTGTAAAAAGGTTTCTGTGCTTTATACCCAGCAGTGCCATTAAACCCTCGTCACTGCTTACTCCTAAGCCTGCTTGAAATCGAATCGGCTTTTCATTTTCTGTTATACTCACTGTAACATTCCCGTGCGAATCGGTGTTAATGAGCGCTTTAGAGATACCCTCTTGCGCGTAAAGGCTCTCGTAACTTTGACGTATGCTTTTGGTCGAAAAAGGTTCACCCTCCTCAATATATAAAAGAGATTCGATAATATCTGCATCGATAGTCTCTGAAGGGGAAATGCTTAACTTTGTAAAGTAGCATAACGCACCCTGTTCTACTTGATAGGTCAGATAAGCAAGGTTGGCGTCGATGTCTACCCAGGCTTTGGCATAGAGTGTAGCCTTACAGTAGCCGGCATCTGCGTAGAGGAGTTTTATATCTTTTTTACTCTCTTCAAACTTTTGTGCATCAAAAACAGCTCCATTTTTAAAAGGTATGGCAAGAGAGATCTCTTTGGGAGATAGGGTGGAGATATCACTTACCAGAACAGGAGCATTCTCTTGTACAACTACTTGGGCATAGCCCTCTTTGAGAGAGTGGGTCACAACTGCATGAAAATACCCTCTAGACCTGTAAAAGTTTTTAACTGTCTGGGTAATAAGTGTGAGTGACTTTGCGTTGACACTCGGCTCTTTTTTGTAAAACTCATAAAAATAGGGTTTATGAAGACCCGCAATATCGTATAATTCACGCTCAGTGATGCTCTTATTTCCTTGAAACTTTATAAAAACAGAATCTCCGTGAAGAAGTGAAAAAAATAAAAGAAAAAGAAGAAGCTTTTCTTTCATGCTGTTTCTCAATGTAATTTATCGTACTTAATTAGTTTGTTAAATTTAATAACTTGACTTAATTCTTTACCGTAAGCCGCACCGATTTCAGAGTATTTGTCGAGTTTCTTAACAAGTTTATGAGGATCATTTGTTGTAACTCTTAATGTCCGAAACTCTTCAAAAGCACTACCTTTTGCCATGAGCCTATAGTAAGCTCTTACGCTCTCTTCAACAGTTGCAAATTTTCTAAGCCAGATAGTTCTTCTCCCCTCTCTTTTTTCTGAGGCAGCAATTCTAGGCTCCTCTTCATTTACGCTGTATATACCAAAAATATTGTTCGCTTTGACAAAAAACCTTGAAGTTGCCCATGCGCTTTCCATTGCTGCTTGAGCAAGGACAATACTTTGAGGATGCGGTTTGAGTGCAGCCAAAAGTTGTTCGTTCGTTTGTGCTTTATATATTACTTTTAACCTTTGTAGGTTTTTTCTGTTCGTGCCGTTTTTGATATCTTGAGCTGTATTTTCATACTGAGTCGTTAGCTCTTTATGTACTTTTTCAACAGCAGGAACAATCAGGGCATAAAATCTGGCTTTTTTCTCTTGCGTAGACATTTTTTGTGGAACACTGCTTGGTGTATATTTCGCTTGAACAACTTTTTTGACTTCCACGTCCTCTTGTTGCGTTAAGTAAATCACAAAACTAGCACCGAGCAGTAAAGCTACATAAATGTATTTCATATTTTTCCTTTTATGGAGTCTCAATAATATATTGCGATAATCGCAAAAGCTAAGAAGAACATCAGATGAGATATCCCCTCAAAGTAGTTTGTATGACCTTCATCGGTTGTTTTCCAAGCTAAAATTACGGTAAATATTAATGCCCCAATCTCAAGAGGGTTAAAGTCAAGTGTAAACCGTATGCCACTCATATAAGCAAGCGCCATCAAGATGGGTACCGTGAGCAAAATAGATACAGTCGAAGCACCCATGGCAATGTTTACGACTCTTTGAATCTCATCGTTTTTAGCAGCTTTGATTGCTGTTACTATCTCAGGTAAAACGGCTACTATCGCTATGATAAGCCCCGATAAACCCGCAGATACTCCATGCTCTTTTGCTAATTTTATTCCATCGATTGCAAATACTTCCGCACCAAAAGCTATGATGGCTATTAAGAAAAAAATAGAGGCAATAAGTCCGAGTTTGTTGAATTTTTCAAAGATATAATCATCCACTTGCAACACTTGGGCATCTTGAGAGTTTTCTTTAGCTAGTTTTCTTTTTATTCTAAAGATTCTGCTTCGTGCCGTTTGCTTGAAAAAGTGTGTATGTGTTTTTGTCTGAAATACCAAGATTATGATGTAAAAAAGCATTAAAAGAAAGGCAATCACCATAGAAGCATCTTCTATCGCTGAGGATGAGTGTTTGCCAAAACTCAGAACTCCCGGAACAAGCAGAGAAATAGTCGCTACAAAAAGTATGGTTGTATACGCACTTGATGTCTCTTTGTTATGTTCTTGTTCTGTAAAACGCAGACCACCTAAAAATACAGCAAGTCCTAAAAGAACGTTCATATCTACTATAACCGCTGAAATAATACCGCCCTTGACGGTTTTTACGACTTCAGGGTCAGCCACTGCTTGGAGTAAAATGATATATAAAAGAATGATTTCAACTATTACAGCACTCAGTGTCAGTACAAAACTGCCATAAGGCTCTTGAAGCTTTTCTGAGAGTATCTCAGCCACCTCTGAAACGGTTAAAGAGAGCGAACCGATTCCAACAGCTGCAAAAAGTGTAGCAAAAGTCCCTTGCCCACTTTTATGAAAATAAAAAGCAATAAAAATACTTAAAATTCCTAAAAAAATATCCCAATAATCTTCTATGAAATATTTAAATTTATTATCAGGTTTTGCAACCGTTATTTCAACTGTTTGGGCCAAAATATTCCTTTATAACAAGATAAGGGTAGCAAGACCCAAAAAGCTGAAAAATCCGACAACATCGGTTACGGTTGTAAGTAAAACCGTACTCCCGATAGCAGGATCTACTCCCGCTTTTTGAAGAATAAGGGGTATAACACTGCCAAAAAACCCTGCACTGATTAGGTTAATGAGCATTGACATTGCAATAACTAGACCAAGAAGAGGTATATTAAACCAGAAGTAGGAGATGACACCAATAATTACTGCAAAGAGTGTGCCATTTATCAGGGCGATAACAACCTCTTTTATAATGGTTTTTTTAGCATCTTCATCCTCAATATCACCAAGAGCCATTTGTCGAACCGTAACGGTAAGCGTTTGCGTTCCGGCATTGCCACCCATAGAAGCAACTATGGGCATTAAAATAGCAAGTGCCACTAAAGATTGGATAGTGCTGTCAAATATACCGATGACCAAAGAGGCTGCTATAGCAGTTATGAGGTTGAGCCCTAGCCACATTGCTCTGGTTTTTCCAATCTCAAACATATCTTCTTCCTGCTCAGCCTCATCATTAACACCGGCAAGATTAAAGATTTGCTCTGTTGCAGAGTCTTGCATAACATCATAAATATCATCCGAGGTAATCCTACCGAGGAGTCTGTTATAGTTGTCAACTACAGGTATAGAACTTAGATTGTAGTTTGTAACCATCTCAACAACATCTTTGATGTCAGTCTTATGGTTAACAAAGTAGGTTTTGTGTTTGTCTAAGGGAATGTCTGAAAACTTTAAGTTATGTTCAAAGACTATTAAATCTTCTAGTCCAATTGAACCAATATATTTGCCCTTGTCATCCACTAAGTGAACATGCCAAATATTGTCGACCTCACCGCTCTCTCTTAAATGTTTTAATCTTTTAATTGCCTCGCCAATGTTTTCATCAATCTGCGCACTAAAAAGCTCAGATTGCATATAGGAACCGGCTTCATCTTCTTCATATCCAATTAGCTGTTCAAGCAGTTCTTTGTCTTCATCATCAAATGTTTGAAGGATGTTTTGTGAAATCTCTTCATGATCTTCACTGATGTTATTGATTAGAGTAGCTGCATCATCCGTGTCCATTTTTGACGCAATATCTGCTAGCTTTTTAACACTGAGCAGGTCTGCTATCTCTTCTTGCACATAATCGGGAAACTCGGAGAGTACTTCTGCAAACAAATCATGAGGGATTGTTTTGATGATTTTTACATACGCTTCACTGCTTAAGTCTCTGAGCTCTAGCAGTTGTTCAGCAATGTCATAAGGGTGAACCGTTGCGTTATTATCCTTATATTGACGTATTTCAGATTCAACAATATTTATTAACGATTCTATCTCTTGCTGATCTATTTCCATATTATCTCTCTTGGCGTAGGTAAGTTATCAATAATTTGAATATGTATTATATATAAAAACGACTTTCTTTTAAATTTAATCACAGAGGACTCTGTAAAACAGATAATTTGTTAAGCATTGGGTAGGTAAAAAAGATATAATATTGACATATAAAGCAGAAAATGCAATGGTCGGTGAGATACAGATGAAAAAACACAATTTAACAGAGATACAATATGAAGAAGCGCTTCAGACTTACTCTGAAAATTTAGCTCTTGAGCCGTTTCAGGCGGAACTTGTTAAACTTCAGCAGCATATAGAACGCTGTAAATTAAAGATGATTATTCTTTTCGAAGGGCGTGATGCGGCTGGGAAAGGGAGTGTTATCGGCAGTGTTAGCAGGTATATGAACCCTAAACATTACCGCATCGTAGCTTTAGGACGTCCGAGTGAACATGAGAAAACTGAGTGGTATTTTCAGCGATATATAAAAAACTTTCCACATGGTGGAGAGATTGTTTTGTTTGACAGGAGTTGGTACAACCGTGCGATGGTGGAGCCGATTTTTGGATTTTGTTCGAGTGAGGAGCATGCGCTTTTTATGAAACATGTTGTCCCTTTTGAAGCGTCTTTAGCGGAGCAGGGAACCCTACTTGTAAAACTTTATTTTAGTGTGACTAAAGAGAAGCAGGCTCAGAGGTTTGAACAGCGCCGTAGTGACCCGCTGCGTCAGTGGAAACTAAGCGAAATCGACCTCCAAGCGCAAAGTATGTGGGAAGAATTTTCAAGAACAAAATACAATATGTTACAAGCTACAAGTAATGAAAAAGCACCTTGGCATGTGGTTCGCTCAAGCGATAAACATAAAGCACGCATGGAGACTATGAAGCTAATCTTAAATCAAATAGATTATGATGGTAAAAACCGTGCCTTAGATTTGGCATCAGACCCTAAAATAGTTTTTAGTGCCGCCGATGAGCTGGCAATAATGGACAAATACAACAACTTTACAAGGAACACATAATAAAATTAAAGGAAGTCTTCAATGCCTGAGAAAAAAATAGTAGGGATGATAGAGTTAATTTCTATTTTAGATTTAGAACTTTATGATTTAGACGCAAAAGTTGACACCGGAGCAGACTCTAATGCCCTGCATTGCGACGATATTCATATAGATGAAAACAACTTTGTACATTTTACTTTGCTTGATGAGGTTCATGAATCGTATCACGGTAAAAGAATAGTTATGCCTCTACATAAAGTCAAACGGGTAAAAAGTTCCAATGGTGAAGTACAAGAGAGAGCTTCTGTTAGAGTGACTGTAGAGTTTTTTAAAAAGAGATATAAAACAGTTATATCTCTAGCAAATCGCTCAGATATGAAATACCCAATGTTAATAGGAAGAAAGTTTTTAGCAAACAAATTTTTAGTTGATGTATCCAAAGAGTATTTAAGCAAACAGTTATTAAGGAAAAAAGAATGAGAGTATATATATTATCAAGAAACAAAGAGTTATATTCCACAAAAAGATTAGTCCAAGCGGCAGAGGCTAGAGGCTGGGAAGTTAGAGTCATTGATTATTTAAAATGCAGTATTGAAATTATGAAGGGCGAATTAAAAATCAATTATCTTGGAGAAGAGCTTCCTGCTCCAGATGCGATTGTTCCAAGAATCGGTGCAAGCAAAACATTTTACGGGACAGCCATGGTTAGACACTTTGAAATGATGGACGTATTTACCGTTACAGGCAGTTTGGCGATAAAGCGAAGCCGAGACAAACTAAGGAGTCTTCAAATCTTATCAAAAAATGATGTTGACATGCCAAAGACTGTTTTCGCGTCAAACAAGTCGAGTTCAAAAGATATCATAGCTCTAAGCGGCGGCGCACCTTTAGTCCTTAAAATACTTGAAGGCACTCAAGGAGTCGGTGTTGTTCTCGTAGATAGCGAAAAAGCCGCAAAATCAGTTCTTGATGCATTTTACGGAATGGATGTGAACTTACTTGTTCAAGAGTACATTGAAGAAGCCGGCGGAGCAGACATTAGAGTATTGATAATTGGCGGAGAAGTTGTAGGTGCAATGAAAAGACAAGGTGCTGAGGGAGACTTTAGATCCAACCTGCATCAAGGAGGAAGCGCTGTTGCGCATACACTTACAAGAAAAGAAAAAACAACAGCGTTGGCGGCCGCAAAAGCTATGGGACTTGGAGTTTGTGGAGTAGATATGATTCCATCAGCCCGTGGACCTCTTGTTATGGAAGTAAATTCATCTCCGGGGCTTGAAGGAATTGAAAAATCTACTGGTATTGATATAGCTGACAAAATCATGGAATATATTCAAAAGAGTGTAAGTCCAAAGAGTGACACCGAAAGTAAAAAAAGAAAAATCAAAAAAGACAGTATAGGCGCCTAAATATCCAATAAAGTATATCTATTAAGCCGATAGTGAAGATATAACAGAATAGGAGTTATGAAAGATGGAACAATTTTATGATATTTTAAAACAACTAATTCGCATACCAAGCGTCGTTGGGGCTGAGCATCCATTTTTTATGTTTGTCAAACGAGAGCTTGAAGAGATAGGCGTAACGGTCGAGTATTACGATGGTGTTCTTGTTGCAAAAGGGAGCGAGCCGGAGTCGGGATATATTTCTGCCCATGCAGATAGACACGGTCTGATCTGTACGGGACATAATGAATTTCAGTATGCTGCTTTTATTGCAAAAAATAGAGCCGACCTAACAGGAACTTCGAACTCTGAGAAACTTTTACATAGCTTTACATCGAGATTTGTTGATGAAAAAGTTCAGGCATATCAGCCCTATTCCGGTACTTATTTAGGCTTGGGAACCATAAAAGAGGCCTTTTTATGTGAAAGAAGGAACAATATAATTTTCAAAGTCGAAGGTTTTGATTTTTTATTTCCGGGAACGCCCATAGCATTTATGGATAAACTTGAAATTAAAGATGATTTAATATCTGCACAATTAGACAATGTCCTCTCCGTGGCGGTAATCATCCATATGTACCATATCGGCTACCGAGGTACTGCTTTTTTTACAGCTTCAGAAGAAGCAGGTAAAAGCTGGAGATTTTTACTTGAGTGGTTTAGAAGATTTGATATAAACACAAATGAGTTGCTCGTGCTCGATACGAGTCCCTATACCTCTTTAGATGATATTACTAGTTTGGACATAGTTCTTAGAAATCGTGATTCAAATGCAGTTTTCAGGTCACCGCTTAAAAATAAAATTAAAAATATTGCTATAGAAGAAAAAATAAAATACCATTTTAAAGATGCTTATTTGAAAAATCTGATGCAACAAAATGGGACAAACGGCTCTCTTGGAACAACGGAGCTCGGAAGAGTGATTCATGCGACAAAAGGTGAAATCCAAGGTGCTACCCTTCAGATTCCGACTATTGGGTATCACACTGTGAATGAAACAACTTCAATTAAAGCCGTCAATAGCTTAATAACTGTTTTAAAGAGACTCTACATAGACAAAAAATAACCTAAGGTTAAAAAGTCGGCATGTGGAAATGTTTCCACATGCCAGGCATTAATCTTTTACCATACAGGAAAACACAGATGCCCAAGAATAAGCTCTTACTATTTTTTTTACTTTGCATAAGTTTATTCTCTGCAGAGATTGATGTAAAATTATTTGAAAATGCAGATAAAGAAAATTATTATGATGAGATAAAAAAAAGCATTGATTATGCGTCAAATAAGGGAATGCGCAGTGAAGAGATCATTAAAGATGAAATCATGCAACTATCTAGACTGCGAGAGGCAACATCAAGCAAAATTAAAATCGACAAATATGATGTAAAAATACTTAAAAATGAAAAAATTACCACAGAAAATTATTATAACGCCATCAATACCTTAGCTCTGCTGACGTATAAGCAGGAACAAAATTTTAGTACAGCAAGTGAGATACAGTCAAAATTACTGCTTTTAAAAAAGAGTATTGAGCGTATTACTGAGTATGAAAAACCTAAACTGCTCTCCTATCAATTGCAATTTGCCTATTATAAGATACAGCAAAAAAATATTAAAGAAAAAATTTCTCTTATCCAAGAGCATCAAGAAGAGATAAGTGATTTATTAAACAACAGCCTTAACTCGGTTGAGTGCAGTGATTGGGATTCTATCTCTTCAAAACAAATCTCTTTAGATACAAAGTTTGAAGAGAGTGTGCAAAAGAAGGTCTCTCAAAAACTCCGTCTTGAAAAAGCTGTAATTGAAGATAGTGATAAAATAGAGGCTATTAAGCGAGAAATAGAAATAAGCACATCTCCAATATTTGTTTATAATGAGCGTCCAATGAGTTTTCTCAGTCTCTCTACATCTATTGTACTGCTATTTTTTATTATTGCTCTTGGCAGTATTGGAATAGACATGAGTTCCATCTCTCTCATAGCCGGGGCTCTCTCTATTGGTATTGGTTTTGGTCTTCAAACAGTTGTTTCAAACTTTATAGCAGGCATTATTTTAATGTTTGAACGAACTATTAGAGTTGGTGACACAATTGAAATTAATGATATTGTCCTTGGAGCAGTAACAGATATCCGTATCCGTTCAACGACTGTTAAAACCTTTGACAATATTGACATTGTAGTTCCAAACTCATCATTTATACAAAACAACGTAGTTGATTGGACACTTGAAGATAAAGTCAGGCGATTGCTTATCCCATTTTCCGTCGCATTCGATACAGAAGTTGATGATGTAAAAAACGCAGTACTGGGTGCTCTAAGTGCAAGTAATCTGCTCTACATTAAAACAAAAAGTATGTCTTTAAGGTCTGATTTTCTAATTTTAATCTATAACGCTTTACGTGCCAACAATATTTCTATACCCTTTCCTCAGTTAGAGTTACATATGAAAGAGAGAGTCTGATGCTTGCCATAATAGTCACAGCACTTTTTATTTCATTGCTACTCAATATCATACTAAAAAAGTTTGGTTTGCCGACGATAATCGGCTATATCATTACGGGTACAATTATTTCGTATATGTTTGGACTGCACAACGTAGCAAATAATTTTCAACTCAAAGAGGTTGCTGAGTTTGGTATAGTTTTTTTAATGTTTACTATAGGACTGGAATTTTCCGTAAAAAACTTAAAAGAGATGAAGTATGAGGTATTTGTTGTGGGCAGCGCACAGATTCTTATTACCGCTTTGATTGTTTTTATTCTTGCTTATTACGTGTTTAGTCTCAGCCAATACAGTGCTTTGGTTATCTCTTTGGCGGTGGCAATGAGCTCTACTGCCATAGTTTTAAAAACATTTAATGAAACGGGTGAAATAAACAAGCAGTATGGTAAAAATGCCTTGGGTATTTTAATCATGCAAGATATTGCCGTTATTCCTATTTTGATTGTTATCGGCGTCATCAGTTCATCCCAGAACAGTATTGAGAATATTATGGTGGGCATTGTTCTTGGCATTGTGATTATCGGCGTTGTTTTGTATGTTGTGGGTAAATATTTACTCGAACCGTTTTTGACGCAAATTATAAAAACACACTCTGATGAGCTTTTCATCGGCTCCATTTTATTTTTGGCGATCGCTGCTTCTTACGGGGCACACTTCCTTGGTTTCTCATACTCTTTAGGTGCTTTTGTTGCGGGAATGCTCATCGCCGAGACAAAATACAAACATCAGGCAGAAGCAGATCTAGTTCCCTTTAGAGACTTGCTTTTAGGGGTTTTCTTTATAACAATAGGTATGCAGATTAAGTTTGACGTAATGTTTGAGTATGCACATATTATTGTACTTTTGCTTTTTGCAATTATGTTTATAAAATTTAGCATAATTTTTTTAATAACCAGACTGAGTAAAAAGAACAATAAAAGAACAAGTATAAAAACAGCTTTTTCACTCATCCAGATTGGTGAGTTTGCTCTGGCGATTTTAGAACTTGCACGTGCACATTCCCTTGTTGATTCGCCTTATGGGCAAGTGATGACCATAACTATAGTGCTCTCCATGATTATGACCCCTTTCATACTTAACAACTTAAGTTCTATAGCCGACCTTCTTATAAAAAGCGATACCGATGAGCAGCAAGAGTCTATGTTTAGTACCTCGATACGTGACCATGTGGTAGTTCTAGGTTACGGTGAGTTTGGGCAGAATGTTGCCCAAAAACTAAAAAATGACGGCGAGTTTTATATTGTTGTAGAAAATAACCCCGATATGTTTCATTTGGCACAGACAAAACATGAATCTGTTATATTTGGAAATGCGGCAAACAGAGAGATTTTGAACAAAGCCTATATTTCCAGAGCCAAAAAAATTATCATTGCCATAGATAATGCAAAAAAACTCTACCTGCTCTCTCAGATGATTCAAAGAGTTGTTCACCCCGACAAGGTGATTATTAAAATACACTCTATAAGAGAGAAAAAAAGTCTTATGGACATGGGTTTTAAAAATATAATCGTTGAAAACGAAGAGACAAGCAAAGAGATAATTAATTATATTTGAGCCTGTACTTAAAAGGAAGGTAACTTTGATTTTGAACTCCCGTAGAGCTTTTTTAAAAACTAGCTTTTTAACCACTGCAGTTATAGTAATGTCCGCAGGTAAACTTTTTGGAGCAGTCTATCCTTTAGATACTATGGTAATTGCCGCAGAAGATCTGTTTGCACATGCCAAGAAGTTAGAAGTAGATGTTCGGGCTTATTTACTGATAATACTGCACCATACCAGAGTAACCGAAGAAGAGAAAACTTCTATAAGAAATGGAGCGCAATGGCTTAATGAAGAAGCGGTTGCCCAGTACAAAAAAACCTACACACAACTCTCAGCGGACAAGCGTCAAGAGATACTAAAAATTGTTTCAAAAGAAAAATGGGGCGAGAATTGGATCTATGCTCTCTTGTCGTATGTAATGGAAGCAACATTCAGTGACAAAGTTTACGGTGTAAATAAAAATGAAAACGGGCAGAAATGGCTTGAGTTTGCCGCAGGCATGCCACGTCCGAAGGAGCCTCTGTTATGATGTATGATGTTTGTATAATAGGAAGCGGAGCAGGCGGTTCACCGATTGCGTATGAACTCAGCAATGCAGGTTTTAATGTAGTTGTTTTAGAAAAGGGAAAAAACTATAAAGAAGAAGATTTTTCCAAAGATGAACTTGGAGTTTCGCGCAGAAATATGTTCACCCCTCTTTTAAAAGAGGAACAGCATGTAATCAACCAAAGAGAAGAAGATGGCTCAATAACCCGTTATGTCGGGAGTGAAGCGGAGTGGAGTTTTTGGAACGGCTCAATGGTCGGAGGCTCGTCTAATCTTATGAGCGGTTATTTTCACAGAATGAAGCCAAACGACTTTAAACTCAAAAGCGTTTATGGAGAAATTGAGGGTGCAAATGTTGTTGACTGGCCTATAAGTTATGAAGAGCTGGAGCCTTACTATGAGAAGGTTGAAAGAGTTGTGGGCGTGTCCGGCAATATTACGAAACACAAATTTTCTGAACCACGCAGTACTCCGAACTTTCCACATGCCAAGCTTGAAGAGAATGGCGTGACTAAGTGGTTTGACTCGGCATGTGCAAATTTAGGGTTTGAAAGTATACCGACTCCCAGAGCCATACTTCCACATGCCACGCTAAATAGAAACGCTTGTTCTTATAGTAACTTTTGTGGAAGCTACGGCTGTGCAACCGGAGCAAAAGGGAGTGCAAGAGCGGCTCTTTTGCAAAAATGCAAGGCGGAGATAATCACAGAAGCTTTTGTCTATAAACTTGAGAGCGATGAGAGTAAAATAACTACAGTGCATTACTACGATAAAAATATGCAGTCGCATGAAGTGAGGGCTAAAATTTTTGTCGTAGCTGCTCAAGCCATAGAGAGTGCGCGACTTCTTTTAAACTCCAAAAACATATATTTTCCACATGGCATAGCAAACAATAGCAAAGAGGTCGGACGCAACCTAATCTTTTCCGGTGGCGGTTCTGGACAGGGTCGTTTTAAGTTTGAGAACCTGACAAAAAATCAGCAAATAGAGTTGATGCAAGCGGGGGTGTTTTTTAACCGCTCCTTGCAAGATTGGTATGATTATGAAGAGTCCGGTAAAAAGTACAAGGGCGGAACAATTGACTTTTTATTTGAACACGCAAACATTGTCTCGCGTGCTTCAAGAGAGTTTTACAATGATGAGGGAGATATTATCTGGGGAGATGCGCTTCGTAAAAAGATACATAAAACTCTAACAACTTCAAGAGTGCTGAGCTTTGAAGTTTTTAATGATTGGCTCCCGAGTGACGAGTGTTTTGTAAGTGTAGATGCTGAAGTTGAAGATAAATTCCACATGCCGGTTGGTGCGATTAACCTTTGGGGACATCCCCAAGATGTAAAAATTGGAGAGTATTTAGCAAAAAAAGCGACACAGGTTTTAAAAGAGATGGGCGCGGAGGAGATTTCCTACAGTATTTCATCAGCACCGCCGCCAAACTTGGTCGCCGGCGGCTGCAGGTTTGGAGATAACCCAAAAACCTCAGTTTTAGACAAAAACTGTAAAGCGCACGAGTTGCAAAACTTATATGTGACAGATGCGAGCTTTATGCCAACAGGAGGCAGTGTCCCGTACACCTGGACTATTTATGCAAACTCTTTTAGAGTGGCTGATAAAATCATAGAGGAATTGAAAAAAGGATAGAGGGCAGAGAACTTTTATATATCAGTTAATGGTTAGAGTGATATAATGTTAAAAATACAAGGAGTTCAAAATGAAACGTTTAACATTAGCAAGTGTATTTCTTAGCGGTGTGCTTATGGCGGGAATGGGCAATAATATGCCTAGTTATAGTGATTTTGATGCTGACGGTAATGGTGAGGTAACGCAGACAGAGTTCGAAAATGCTCAGCAAACGCGTATGACTGAACAAGCAGAAGCGGGAAAGCAGATGCGTAATGCAGGCAATGCACCAACCTTTGAAGATGTTGATACAAACAATGACGGTGTTCTTACGCAAGTGGAGTTTCAAAATCATCAAAAAACTCAAATGCAAGAGCGTATGAATCAAAATCCTAATATGGGACAAGGCAAAGGAATGGGACAAGGCAATGGAGCGAGACAAGGCGGAATGTAAAAATAAATCTGCTAAAGTCTTCATATGATTTAAGTGTACGCAGACATCCAATAATTGGATGTTGTGTATTTATATTTCAGAAGAGTACATAAACTTTTGATTAAACTTCTTTGCCATAGACTCTTCTCTTATCAATTATTTCTCTATTTTCCTCTTCACATAAATCTCAAAAAGTATAGGGATAATTACGAGGCTCAGTATGGCTGAACTAATTACTCCTCCTACCATTGGTGCGGCTATGCGCTGCATTACTTCGCTTCCTACACCTGTTGCATACATAATAGGTAAAAGTCCTGCTAGTATCGCAAAAACCGTCATAAGTTTTGGTCTTACTCTTGCAACAGCACCTTCGTAAATCGCCTCGTTTAGCTCTTGGAGTCCAAAACTCTCAGCATATTTCTCCTTGGCTGTATCGAGTGCCTCTTGGAGGTAAACTATCATTACTATAGCTGTTTCAGCCGCAACTCCAAGGAGGGCTAAAAAGCCTACGACTACAGCGATGCTCATGTTAAAGTTTAAAATATCTATATAAAGCAGCCCGCCCAAAAGAGCAAAAGGGAGAGTGAAAAAGACTATAAGCGTCGGAATAAACTCTTTGAGAGCAAAGTAAATAAGCATTAAAATCATTACTAAAACGGCTGGGATTATCCAGACTATTTTAGCCATAGCGGAGTCAAGGTATTCACTCTGTCCTGCCCACTCTATATAATACCCTGCCGGCAGTTTGATATTTTGTAGCAGTTTTTTCGCCTCTTGTTTATACTCGGCAGCATTTATACCGGCATGTGGAGTTATATATATAAAGGTCACGGGAGAAGCCATCTCACTCTTAATGACTGAGGCACTCTCACGGTACTCGACTTTAGCAAAGGTGCTCAGGGGAACAAAGCCTAGCGGACTCTTTATCATAATATTTTTTAGTGACTCTATGTCTCTTCTCTCTTGCTCTTCAAATCTAAGTGCTATCGGGTAACGCTCTAAGCCTTTATACATAGTAGAGATTTTCATGCCTCCAACAGCCGTTGAGACATACTCTAACAGATAATCTTTTGAAAGATTGTAGCGTGCAAGTTTTTTCTCATCTATATCTATATCGAGATAATACCCGGCACTTGCCTGATCGGCAAAAATAGATAAAGTCTTGTCGTATCCTCTTAAAACTGCCTCTATCTCTTTGGCATATTTTTGCAGACCCTCCGCATTTTTGCCGTAAAGTTTTATGCCAAGAGGTGTTCTGATGCCACTTAAAAGCATATCTATACGTCCACGAATTGGGTAGGTCCATGAGTTTACAAGTCCAGGAACTCTCAGAGCTTCTTCGAGTTCTCTCATAAGTTTTTCATAAGTCATTCCCTCCCGCCACTCACTCTGGGGTTTAAAAGTTATGATAGTCTCAATCATTCCAAGGGGAGCAGGGTCGGTTGCAGAGTCGGCACGACCCCCTTTTCCAAAAACAATAGCCACTTCAGGAAATGATTTTATGATGGCATCTGTTTTTTGAGTAAGCATCTTGCTCTGGTCCACACTAATTCCGTATGGAGTAACGGGCATATACATAACACTCTGCTCATTGAGCGGAGGCATAAACTCCCATTTCAGACCGCTATAAAGCGGATAGATGTACCCAAGTGCCACAACTACAAGCACAAGCACTAGATACTTTAGTTTAAGTCCGTAAGTGAGTATGGGAGTGTAGAGCCAGATGAAAAATCTATTGAGTGGATTTTTACGCTCATTTAAGATTTTCCCCTTTACAAAATAGAGCATTAAAACAGGCACTACAGTAATAGAGAGAATCGCACCTGCCATCATTGCGAATGTTTTTGTAAAGGCAAGCGGAGTAAAGAGGAGTCCCTCCTGTCCCGAGAGTGCAAAGATAGGCAAAAACGAGACCACAACCAAAGAGAGAGCAAAAAATATCGGACGACCGACTACTTTTGAAGAGTTTAAAATCACTTCAAATCTCTCCTCTTTAGAGAGGGATTCTCCCTTTTTCTCCTCCTCTTTTATGATGCTCTTATGGGCATTTTCTATCATAACTATGGTTGCATCAACCATCGCTCCGATTGCAATGGCAATTCCGCCGAGACTCATAATATTTGAGCCGACGCCAAAGAGTTTCATAAGTAAAAATGTCGCACCGATTGTAAGCGGCAAGATAATGATGACTATAAAAGAGGAGCGCAGATGCATCAAAAAGAGAGCAATAACTACTATGACGATAATACTCTCTTCAATAAGAGTAGACTTGAGTGTCCCAACAGCTTTTTCAATCAGTCGTGAGCGATTATAAACTTCAACGACTTCAACGCCGTCGACTTTTAACTCACCCATCTTCTTTTCTATTCGTTTAATGGTCGCGTAGACATCTTCGCCATAACGAACCATAACAATCCCGCCAACGACTTCACCCTCGCCGTTCAAATCGGCTACGCCTCTGCGAGCCGCGGGTGTGAGTTCAACTCTTGCTATATCGTTTATGGTTAGGGGAATACCGGCTTTTGTGGCAACAACAAGTGAGCGGATGTCGTCTAAGTTTTGCACGTACCCTTTGGCTTGAACCATCCATTCGTAGCCGTTTTGGATGACTATCCGTCCGCCTGTGTCATTGTTGTTAGCTTTGAGAGTTTTGGCTATATCTTGAATGCTGAGGTTGTATCTAACAAGAGTATCGTTCTTTAGAGTGACTTGGTAAGTCGGCACAAAACCGCCCACGGAAGCCACTTCACTGACTCCATCAACTCCCAAAAGCGCATATTTATAGTAGTAGTCCTGCAGAGTTCTAAGTTCGGAGAGATTTTTTGTTTTTGATTTTAGAGCGTACTCATATACCCAGCCAACACCGCTTGCATCGGGACCCAGAGTTACTTTCATGGAACTATCAAGCGAAGACTGCACGGAAGTCAACTGCTCTAAGACTCTGCTTCTTGCCCAGTAAAGGTCGGTTCCCTCTTTAAATATAATATATATCAGACCATTCTCATAGGTAGAAAAACCTCGTACCGTCTCAATATTTGCAATAGCCAAAAACTGCGAGATAAGCGGATAGGTTCCTTGATTCTCTATGATTTCAGGAGACTGCCCCGCCCAGTTTATTTTTACAATTACCTGAGGAGGAGAGAGGTCTGGAATAGCATCAAGAGGCGTATTTTTAAGTGCCCAAAAAGAGGCAAAAGCTAAAAAGAGTGTAGCTATGAGCAGCAAAAATTTGTTTTTGACACTAAACTCTATAATTTTTTCTATCATAAACTAGCCTTTAGTAGAGAGCATTTATTTGGGCATCACTGTCCATCATAAAGAGCGCATTGTTGACAACTTCATCGCCCTCTTTAAGAGTGCTTTTTATGATGTAGGTGTCAGGGTTTAAAACCTCTACATCTACCATAAGCGGCTCATATTCACCCTCGTACTCTCCAACAACAAAGACATAAAAAGCACCGTTTTTTCTAATAACGGCAGTAGCGGGAAGGGTTAAATACTTCTCTTTACTCTGGCTCATCACAACACTCATATACATTCCCGGTTTTAGTTTGGCATGTGGATTTTTGAGCGCAACTCTTAGGGTAAAACTTGCCTCTTTCTCATCAAGCTGAGGGTATATTTCTCCTCTTGTTGCTTCAAAACTCTCTTTGAGTGCCACAGTTGAAAAGGTAAAGCTCTCAACATTTTCAAGCAAAGCCAACTGCTCCTGATAAATCTTTACCTCGACCCAGACACTCTCGAGATTTACAATCTTAAAAAGCAGACTTTTAGCCTTAAAAGCGGAGTTGTTGTTGAGTGTTTTTTTAAAAAGATATCCATCTGCTGGTGAGACAATTGTTGTAAAGTTTGAAATTTTTGTATCTATCTCGGCATGTGGAATGTTAAGAAGCTGCAGTTTTGTTTTTGAACTCTCAATCATAGTTCTATTTTTTGCATAATTGACACTGTTTCTATATTCATCTTTTGCTTTTAGAACTTCAGGGGAATAGACTTTTGCAAGCGCTTCTCCTTTGGTAACTTTTTTATAAAGCGTATCAGCATATAAAACCTCTACATAGCCGCCGAATCTCGGGCTGACGTCATAAACCCTTGCGTCATCAACTCTCACAAAGCCATAACTTTTTATACTCTTGGCATGTGCAAGCAGTTTTACTTTTACGGTCTGTACGCCAAAGAGCTGTTTTACCGTTGCCTCTTTGGCATGTGGAATCGTTATTAGCAGTGCTATTAAAAATAAAAATCTCATTTTGTTTCTCCAATCAGGGCATCTAAAGTAGCCAACTCTCTGTAATAGTCCGCAATAGTAGCTATATTTTTTTCATCAAGGGAGAGCTTTTTTACTAATAAATCTATATATAAAAAAAGTTCCTCCCCACTTTTTATAGAGCTTGAACTGAGTTCAAACATATGCTCAATCTGGGGCATACTTTGGTTTTGAATAATGTCGTATATTTTGTAAGAACTCTCAAGTTTTGCATAACTCTGCGCAATCTCTGCTTCAAGTAAATTCTCAAAATCACTTAGTTCTGCTTGAGATGCAAGGGCGAGTTTTCTTGAGATTTGGGTTTGTGACTTTTGAGTTGAGTATATTGGAAGTGAAAAAGAGATGCCGATATTTGCATAATCTTCAAAGGCTTCACGGTGGTAATACCCGAGCTGTACAACAGGGTCAATATACGAAGCCAACTCTTTGACTTTTATATCTTCATCTGCTTCTTTTAGCGTCGCCTCTTTTACTTTGTAAGAGAGGTTTTGTGATTGTGTTTGGGTGTAAAATGAGATATCTTTTGGTTTTTGCACAGCCATGACAAGCTCAATATTTTTAACTTCTACAGCACAAAGATACGAGAGCTTTTTGTAAAAACCTGACAAAGCACTCTCAAGTCTGCTTTTTTTGATTTTAAGCTCTGAGAGTGCCATTTCTGCAGACATAATACTCATATGTGACTTTGAATCTGTGCTGCTCAAGGCAGAGTAGAGTTCAATATTTTGCCTTGTGAGTTGCATATACTTCTTGGTGATACTCAACTCCTCTTCTATCTGCCAAATAGAGTAGGCGGTTATTTTTATACCCTCAACGAGTTTGACTTTTAGCGCATCAAGAGTTAAAGATATTTTCTCTTTTTTTGCCTCTACTTTTGCAGAGTTTGCATCTCTTTTGCCGAAATAGGGTATGCGTTGGGCAAAACTTATAGCGCTGTACTGCATAGGTTCAAGAGAACGGTTTGTCGGGTCTTTGAACTGTATGTCGCTAAGGCTGAGAGAGATGACAGGGTCTGCAAAATTTCTGCTGATAGCATACTCATTATCAACCGCACTCACTCTTTGTTGCAACGTTTTTAAAGAGGTGTGATTGTTTTTTGCATACTCTATCAGCGTAGATAACTCCACTCCAAGGAGTGACAATGGCAAGAGAAAGAGTAGATATAGTCTCATAATAAACCTTTAGAGATTGAGTGAACTCTTGACTCTGACTTTTTTACCCTCTTTAGGCGTAATAAATATATGTAGCTGCCAAGTTCCTCTCATAGCAAGATTTAAATCAACTCTGTATTTCCCCTTTCCCAAGCTAACAGCCTCACTCAGACTCTCCATATGAGGCATTCCCGGCATAGCCGGCATAAAAGCTTTTACGCTGACTGCGGCATCTTTATACTCTTCATTTAAAACTACCAAAGTTAAAGTGTTCTTCCCGCTTGTAAGCGGTTTCTCTGAACTGAGTTCAACCTGCGTAGCACCAGTCTTCGCTGTTTTTTCAAATGCCGCACCTTGGAGTAAAGCAGCTCCTAAAAGAGCTGCTAAAAATATTTTTGCCAATCTGTTCATCTGTAATCCTTTTTATTATGTGCAATTATATTTATAGTCTGTGAGGAGTTTGTGAGGGAATTTCCACATGCCAAAGTTCTGGCATGTGGAAATAGTATATAATACTTCTATGAAAATTTTACTCCTAGAGGACGACACTGTTTTATCAAATATCTTAGTAGATTTTTTGCAAGAAAATTATGAGGTCACCCATACTTACAGCATGAAAGAGGCTCTTGGTTTAAGCGAAAAGAGTAACTTTGATTTGTATATCTTTGATATAAATGTGCCTGATGGAGACGGCATTTCACTTCTAAAAAGTTTGCGAAGTTTTCATGATGAGACTCCGGCTATCTTTATAACCGCTTTTCATGATACAAAGTATCTAAAAGCGGCTTTTGAATCGGGTGCGAATGACTTTATAAAAAAACCTTTTGATTTAGAAGAGTTGGCGCAGAGAGTGGAGAATATAAAAAAGCATTTTGGACTAAACTCACTTCTTAAACTTGCCTCAAATATAGAGTTTGACAGACAAACTCACATGCTTCGTTGTGCAGATATTGCCTACACACTCAGCCCAAAAGAGAGCGCAGTTTTGCACTACCTCTATAAAAATCGTCACCGTGTTGTCAGCGTGGATGAGATGCTTCAAAACCTTTGGGAGTATGACGAGATGCCATCCCCAGACGCTATAAGAACTCTCATAAAAGAGCTTAGAAAATATCTCGGTAAAGAGCATATTTTAAATGTAAGAGGCGAGGGGTATAAGTTTGAATAGTCTTGAAAAAAAATCACTCTACTCCTTTTTGGCGCTTTATTTAGGCTCCTCTTTACTCTTTGTACTGCTGAGTGGATTTTGGTACTACAGTGCCCAAAAAAGCTCACTCGAAAACACTGTTTACTATAAACTGCAGCATCTTGCAGACAGAGTCGCGGGAGTTGTTATAAATGCCCAAATGATGAACAAAAAATTAACACTTCCAAAAGCAGAAGAGGGCTATGAGTACTCTCTTATTCCAATAATACAACAGAAAGTTTATGAGCAAAACTACTTTGAAAAAGATGGCTTTAAAGTTTTAGTCTCTTCTGCCGTGCAAGAACATTTAGCCATGCAATATGTAGTTGTTAAAACAGATGAATATCATAAAAAGCTTACTACGCTTCAAAGAGAAGTGTTAGTAATAATGGGCTTGATATTTGCAGTTATAGTAATAATATCTTTTATACTCTCAAAACTTTTTATGCGACCGATTCATGAAAAAATAAGCCAGATTGAAGCGTTTATACAAGATATCTCCCATGAGTTAAATACGCCAATCACAGCCCTGAAAATGAGTTCAAAAAGAGCACTGCAAAAGCAGGTGTATGATGCAAAAATTTTAACAAATATATCTATAAGTACAAAGCAGCTTTACAGCATCTACCAATCTCTTTCATATTTGAACTTTGCTGCACCAAAACAGAGCTCAGAACTTTTAGATTTAAAAGCTATTTTAATGCAAAGTATAGAGTATTATGCAGAGCTGACAAGGGCTAAAGAGATTACTATAAAAACAGATATAGAGGAGTCTTACCTCAGTGCAGTAGAGTCAAGAGTAGGACTGCTCTTTTCAAACCTCATTTCTAACGCCATAAAATACTCCATGCCAAATACAACTATAACCATCACATTAAAAGAGAACTTTTTCAGTATAAAAGATGAGGGCATCGGCATTGCAAAAGAGAAGCACCAACTGATATTTAAAAGCTATGTCAGAGGTTCAAATATAGCCGGTGGTTTTGGGATAGGGCTTAGTATAGTTAAGCAGATTTGTGATGAATTTGGCATAAAAATAGAACTAAGCTCTAAGCTTGAAAAGGGCAGTTGTTTTACCCTGAAGTGGTAGAGTCTTGGCATGTGGAAGTTTACACATGCCAAGGTTAAACAGTCTCATTGAAGATGAAAGCCAATGATTGTAATGTCTTTGGCTATAATTTTTGCTATAATCAGTTTGATTATTACAATTATAAATATAATAATTTTATTTTGTTAGGAAGTATTTTATATGAACAGTGCTAAATTGAGAAAATTAACACTCCAGCTTTTAATATTAATATTTATCGTCTCTGTGGGCTATATATTGATATCTCAAAAAACTGAGTCATCAATAAATGAGAGATATTCACAGATTGCTAGAAACATGACACTGCATCTTAAGACTTTAATTAAAGAAAAAGAGGGCACTATCTTGCAAATAGCTTTGGCAATGGCTGAAGATCAGAAAATAAAAAATGCACTTCTAAGTAAAGATAAATCAAAAATACAGCTACAAGACTTCTCTTTAAAATTAAGAGAAAATACTGATTTGAAAAATATTTGGTTTCAGATTATCGATAAAGAGGGCAAAAGTTTCTACAGAAGTTTTAGTGATAAAAGTGGAGACAGTCTGTTGGAAGCTCGTTCAGATGTAGCCAAAATGGTAAAAGCTCCACAAATCATACCATCTATCAGCGTTGGCAAATTTACTCTTTCGTTTAAAGTAATGGTTCCCATTTATGAAAATAATACATTTATCGGTATATTTGAAACTCTTGCACAGTTTAACTCAATAGCTCTAAAGATGGATAAAAATCAAGAACGTACAATTATTTTAGTGGATGAATCTTATAAAAACCAATTGGTTTATGCCGATAAAGAGAGGTTTATCGGTAATTATTATGTAGCCAATAGTAATCCAGATGAGAAATTATTGGCAGAGATAAAAAGAAAATCCCCCGAAGCTATCATAAACTGCAAGGGCGAATTTAATATATGCCCTTCAATCAATTCGATCGTAAGTATCTATAGGTTAAATAATGAATATGATAAACCTATGGCACATTTTATTATGGCGTATAATTTAGACAATATAAATTTAGATGATATTTTTCAGAGTCGTAATAATTTATTTCTAATCTTTGCAGGCGTGTTATTTGTGTCATCTATTATATTTTTATATTTTCAATCTAAAAAAAGGCTCGTAGAAGAGTTAAATTATGAATTAGAAGAGATACTTGAATCCAAGACAAAAGAGCTTACTTATCTAGCCCATCATGATACACTTACCGGTTTGGCAAATCGTCTTTTATTTTTGGAAATAGTACAAGATGCCATAGAGAGTGCAAAAAGAGAAAACTCAAAATTTAGCATTTTATTTTTAGATCTAGACAGGTTTAAAGATGTGAATGACACCCATGGACACCATGCAGGCGATGTACTTTTAAAAAGTGTCGCAAACAGACTAAAAGAGTGTGTCAGGACCCAAGATACAGTTTCTCGACTTGCCGGAGATGAGTTTACAATTTTGCTGAGAAATTCCAATGAAGAGAATCTTGTATCTATTGTTGAAAAGATTATACAGGCTGTTCAAGAACCTATAGAGATTGCACACAATACGTTCAGTATTACTTTTAGTATAGGTATAAGTTGTTTTCCGGTAGATGGTGTTGATGCCGATGTATTAATCAGTAATGCTGATACGGCGATGTACAAAGCTAAAGAGCTTGGGAGAAATACTTACCAATTTTATAATAAAACAATGGGTAAATATACACTTAATAGAGTTATATTTGAAAAAAACTTAAAAATTGCACTCCAAGAAGATGAGTTTGAAGCATTTTATCAGCCGCAAATTGACATTACCACAGGCAGAGTTATTGGTGCCGAAGCACTTATAAGGTGGCAATCTCCGGAGTTAGGCTTTGTTTCACCTGCTGAATTTATACCTATTGCCGAGCAGTCAAACTTAATAATTAAAATAGATCTTTGGATGATGAAAAAAACTATGCACCAGTTAATGGTTTTTCAAAAAGAGGGGATAGATATAGGAAAATTATCGTTAAACATTTCTGCAAAACAGCTTGAGGGCAAAGAGATGATAGCTGAGTTAAAAAATATTTTGCAAGAGACAGGTTTTGATGCTTCAAGACTAGAACTAGAGATTACCGAGCGGGAGATGATGAAAGATCCAGAAGCAACAATAGTAGTATTAAATAAAATTAAAGAGCTCGGAATCAGTATTTCCATAGATGATTTTGGCACAGGACACTCCTCTTTGGCATATATAAAACGTTTGCCAATAGATAAACTGAAAATTGATAAAAGTTTTGTAGATGATCTTCCACATGACAAAGACGATATTGCGATTGTTCGCTCTGTAATCTCTATAGCAAAGCATTTGCATATGGATATTATTGCTGAGGGGGTAGAAACTCCTGAGCAAAGAGATTTTTTACAAAATGAGGGTTGTAGTAAAATTCAAGGGTATTTGTACTCTAAACCACTTCCCGTTGATGATTATAAGCAGTTTTTAATAGAGCACAATTAACACAATAGTACCTCTTAGCTAACTAATACTCAGCCTTCATAGAAGACTCTGGTGCTATTAAATACATAAAAGCTTCTATAAAAGCAAGATTTGTTTTTATAGGAGATGTTTTGTAAATAGATTCCCATGCTAAACCGCGTTTGTCATCATAATTTTCATTAGGGTTTTCTTTTACCCACGCTATTCTTACGGCATGCCCTATTAAAATATCTAGTACTAAATCATCTTTAACTTGCAACTGAGGCGTTTGTCTAAAGAGTTTTGCCAAGCTTTCTATCACTTCAGTATTTAACTGACGATAATCCGGCGCATCTATGCTGTGCAAAAGAGTGTCGATTCTTAGAGCAAAATTTTGCTCGCCTGCAGTTGCCCCAAGTGTCAGTTCTGAGCCTATTCGACTTTGAACGCTATATTTATCTCCAATCACAAGCCCATTACACTGTTGCAGCAAGTGCCAGACATCTTTATAGAAATTAGATGACATACGCCCAATCATTCCAGTATCTTTTCGCCATCGAGCCCAGTCCTTGCTTGCATCATCGTCTGCCGAGCCATTTAGTACCGGTGCAAAGCTTGGTACCTCTGAGGCATGTAAATTTTCCTGGTCTCCTAGCTCAGTTACTTCTTTGTTGAAAGATCTCAATATATTGCGTAGGCAGTTATAAATTTCATTAGGAGCCATGGCGAGTAAAGACTCATAAGCATCGCCAATCGCTAAGTTGTGAGAACGGCTGATTTGACCGACGAGAAGCTGAACAAAATACCAGGTACGCAGAGTAATCATATTTTCAAAAAGTGCAGGTTCTGTACGTATAAGATGACTAAGATGCAGCATTATTTCTTGAGTTAAGGTGTCCTCTGCAGTATTTGTTCCGCAAAATTCACGTAAAGTTTTTAAAATTGCCACGCTGTCTAAAGGCTTTGAAAAAGTTGCTTTTTCACTATAGGCACGACCCACAGCTAAGCGTTTTTGACGAACCACAATGTCTAAAAGAGTGTCTTCGAGTCTGTCATCGTATTTGCCTGTTATACTGGCAATTCTGCGAACTACTGCCCAGTCGTGGCATATTGCAGCCAGTTCATAATTTTCTTCCGCTATGGTAGATAATTTTACTTCTTTATCCTCAAAGAGAAGAGTGAAATCTGCTCCATGTCTTTGCCACAAAATTTTAAGAGCAGTGGCTTTAATGAGTCTGCTATGATTTTGAAGGAGTGTGTCACTCAAAGAGTTGTCATCTTCAAAATTGAATTTTTGTA
>MNYP01000011.1:15075-18521 GCA_001873135.1 Helicobacteraceae bacterium CG2_30_36_10 | reverse complement strand
CTCTCGCTTGGTAGTTGTCAAATTTTGTAAACTCTTTGTCTATAAAAGCTATAAAGGGCTGAAGTTCGCCGAGTTTTGCAGAGAACTCTTTGGCATAAGCGTAAAAAATAGTCTCTCTCTCTTGCTCAATATATCGTATCTGTTCTTTTGTTTTTAAAATAGTGTCAGGCGAGACATAAAAAAACCCGCCCGTACTTCTTGAGACTACGGCACCTTTAAGTACATGGTTAAATCCGCCGCGAACTAAAAGACACTCTTCGTTGTTTATAAAATGAACCTGCGTGTCTACCAAATAACCGGCAAGTTTTGAGCTGGACATCATTCTTTTTAATGAGCTACTTATGTTGTTTTTATGCTCTTTTATTCTTTGAGAGAGTCCAAAAAGATTTTGATCGAGATTCTCTTCAAATTTACCATCATGGGTGAAATATTTTTCAACTTCCGTGAATTTTTCATCGATGACAAACTTGCTCATCCACTCACCGATAATGCCTTCAATTTGACGATTTTTGAAGTATCGGAAGTATCGTACAACTTGAACAACTTCAAAAATCTGCTCAAAATTAAGGACACCTCTTTTTTTAAGATGACCCTTTATATTGGTAAAATCAGCTATTTTTGGAGGTGCTTTAAATTCTATGTTATCTAAAGCTTTAATGTAACGAAAGTGGAGTTCTTGGTCGCCCTCTATATAAAGAGAGCTCTCCCGAGAGAAGAATTGTTTAAACGAGTTTATATGCTCGCCTAAATCGAGTTGATTGATAAGCAGATCAATCTTTGAGCCTTTGTCTACTCGCATGTAGATGCACTAATCATCTGAGTATAGTTTGGAGTGTTCTCTTTACCTATGAAAGTGTAGGTGCCGATGCTTAGAGTGTAGGAAGTGTCATTGACATCGACTCCGTCGCATTTCACGGTTTTATGTTGGTTAAATTTCATTACAACACTGTTCATTTTTTGCGTTTGAGCATGAGTATGAGCGTTATATGCAATCGCAGAGAGGATTATAGTTAAAACAACCGCTGTTACTAGTAATTTTTCACTTCTAGTGAGCTCTGTAAAATAGTGTAAAACTAAAAAGAAAAGACCTGTGATAACTAAACCTGCCAAATATGCCATTATGCTGTTCCTCTTATTTGATATGTTAAATCTCCGGCACCAAAACCGATAATAAGACCTCTGTCTATAGTTTGTAAATCTTCTTTATTTCTAACTACGGTTATTTTATTGTTGGCTCTTTTTATAGTGTCAGCCATTGTCAGGTTATAGCCTTTAAATTTTTCTATAAAGTCAATATCTCGAGGCGCTTCTCCAGCTGCCCAAACAGGAAGTATTATTAGCTCTGCTGCACCCTCAAAACATTTGATAAACTCTGCAAGGTTATCGATAGTGCGAGAGTATTTATGAGGCTGCCAAATAGCTGTAATCTTGTCAAAGCCTTTAAGAGCGGCGTACTCCCTTACTGCCTGAAATGTTGCTTTTATCTCTGTAGGGTGATGACCATAGTCGTCGATAATGACACTATGTTCTTCGGAGCCGACTATGTCAAAGCGTTTTTTAATACCCTTAAAAGTCATAATGTTCGTTCTGATTTTTTCTATATCCATCGACTCATTTGCCGCTAAAATCGCTAAAGAAGCGTCTAGAGCAATATGCGTGCCAAAGCCCCAAACATCGAAACTGCCTAGCTCTTTTAGTTTGAAACGGGTATGAGGCTCATCATTGATAAGTATAAATTCAATATCTTGAATATCTTGGCTTGGATAGAGCCAATGTGCATCAACTTCATCCTTTAAAGTACTTAAAAAAGGATCTTCACCATTTAAAACACGACACGCTGCAGACTTTATGAATGTTTTATAGGAGTCGTAAAATCTTTCATAATTGTAATCATAGTATTCCATATGCTCAGGTTCTGCATTGACGACTATAGCGCAGTAAGGGTTTGAATTTATAAAACTGCCGTCACTCTCATCTGCTTCAAACAACATAACATCCGTTGTTGCATCGTATTTAACATTTGAGCCAAAGGCTTTTGATTCAGCACCGATTATGGCTGAGCCGTTCATGATTGATGCTAAAATAGCAGTTGTAGTGCTTTTGCCGTGTGCGCCTGCTACAGAGTAAACTTTTGAATCAGCCAGTATTTTAAGAAGTGCTTCACGACGGGCTAAAACTTTTATACCTCGAGATTTTGCTTCAACTATCTCCGGATTTTGGGGACTGATAATGGCAGAGTGAATAATTAAATCCTGGTCTGTTATGGCATCTTTGGCATGTGGAACTGTTACAGTAATTCCTAACTTGCGCAGCTTCTTGGTAATAACAGTGTCGGAGATATCCGACCCGCTTACCGTGTGACCTTGAAAATGCATATACTGTGCAAGTCCTGAAATACCTATGCCGCCTATACCGATAAAGTGAATTTTCATATATTTACTCTCCAACCATTTGGGATTTGTCTAGCAACTTTTGTGCCTTTTTATTAAAACAGCTTATATAAAAAGTGCCAGCTTCTTGTGTTGCATCAATGTCTGCAATGTCAGAGATAAAATCGTCTAAAGTGATATTTTCACGAGATGCCATCCAATGAAGTTTGAGGGCATGAGAAAATTTTTCATCATTACTCAGTCCGCTAAGAACCTCAAACAAGGCACTTGCATCAGAAATTTGACCGCTACTGTAGTGCTCTATGGCATACTCGTAGAGTGCTCTTATGGTAGCAAAGTCTTGAACCTCATTCATATCCATAGCTCTGTGCGCTTCGAGCGTGTCTGTTAGCTTCTCAAGTGCTAAATCAAGTATATTTGCATAAAAGCCGTGAAGCGTCTCTTCATCAAAAGTGTCATGCGCTTTTTGCTCTAAAATATAAAGCGAAGCTATGTCGCAACTTTGTTGTGCTTTAAGTACCTCTGCTTTTAAATCTTCAACTCTGCTCATGATAAACACTCCTTGATTCTTAGTAAGGCAGCCTCTGTTTTTTGCTCATTTTCTACAAGTGCAATGCGAACAAAATCTTTGCCGGGATTGTGTCCATTTTTGTCATCTCTTGCCAAATATTCTCCCGGCAGTACCTTTACATTATACTCTTTATAAAGTTTTTTAGTAAATTCTAAGGGATTAACTACTTTTAGCCAGATATAAAAGGTGGCATGTGGAATCTCTATGCCGAGTATCTTTTTGGCTAATTCAAAATTATTTTTATAAACTGCTCTTGAAACGTCAACATGCGCTTCGTCTTTCCAAGCAGCAGCCGCCGCACTTTGAAGAGGAAGAGGTGAGGCACAGCCGATGTAGGTTCTGTACTTCATATACTCTCTTAAAATGTTTTCATCTCCTGCTATAAAACCGGAGCGAAGCCCGGGAGCGGAGGAGCGTTTTGAGATAGAGTTGATAACCAAAACATTTTTAAAATCATGATTGCCGACATAGATTGAAGCCTCTAA